>NZ_PTFE01000057.1:0-52668 GCF_002936975.1 Bradyrhizobium sp. AC87j1 | reverse complement strand
CCAGCAAACGAGCCCCCCTTTGTCCAGGCGCCGGTCGCCAAACCGTCCCAATCCACCTTCCATCGCTCGCTCCATCGGCACACCCCTCCCGATGGATTCAGACTTCAGATGACTTGGCAACCCGCCGCCGGCCCCAGATGTGTGAACATGCTAGGGTCAAGCCGGGGCATGACACTGTCTGTGTGGCTTGTGGCGAGCGCGTCAGCGCACCAATCAATGCAAATGCACCAGGTGCGGCCACCACAGGCCAAGGCTGGTCATGAGCAGGCCGGCGAGCGTCAGGATGCCGGCGACATAGGCCAGCGCGATCATGCCGGTGATGATGGTGGCCGAGGCCAGCACGATGCCGATCTGGAAGGCGGCCGACGCCAGCTCGAAGTGATGGTATTTCGCAGTCGCCTCGTCGCGCTCGTGCTCGGCATGCTTGGCCTTCTCGGCGAGCTGCTCGGTGCCTTCGCCGGTCTCCGGTTCGGAGCGGTAGCGCTGCGCGGTCTTGGTCCAGTCGTCGACCTGTTTCTGCACCGCGGCCTTCGCGGCGTCGTCGGTGGCGGAGCCGAGCGTGAGCTTGCCCTGCTCGGCCGCGGTGATCACCACGGTGCGGCGGATGCTCTTGGCCTGGAAGAACGCCCAGAGATTGGCGGCCTCGACGTTCTTGCTGATGGATTCGGTCTGGGCGCCCTTGCCGAGCGTCTCCGAGATCGCCAGGAACAGCGCCAGCACGGCGATCAGGAGCGCGATCTTCTTGTTCGAGCCGGACGCGTGTTCGGCGTGCTCGGCGTGCTCCATGCTTTCATGTGCGCTCATCAGTCTCTCCTGCCTCGGTTCCGCAACGATTGACCGAACCGCGCGGCCGGCGCAAGAGGCACGCTCGCTGTGACAGCTTCATGTCAGGAATCATTGGCTCTCAGCGTCTTGGATGTGCGCTGGCATAGACCTCCAGCAGGCGCTCGGAATCGATGCCGGTATAGATCTGCGTGGTCGAGAGCGAGGAATGGCCGAGCAATTCCTGGATGGCGCGCAAGTCCCCGCCGCGCGACAGCAGATGCGTGGCGAAGGAATGCCGGAGCGCGTGCGGCGTGGCGCTGTCGGGCAGGCCGAGCGCGCCGCGCAGCCGCTCCATCGCGAGCTGGATGATGCGCGGGCTCAAGGGACCGCCGCGCGCGCCGACGAAGATCGGGCCTTCGGCGGGCAGTGGATAAGGGCACATCGCGACGTATTCCTGAACGAGCTCGAGCACGTTCTGCAGCACCGGCACCATGCGGGTCTTGTTGCCCTTGCCGGTCACGATCAGCACGTCGCCCTCGCCGGGACGCGGCACCTCGCGGCGCTTCAGGCCGAGCGCCTCCGAGATGCGGAGCCCCGAGCCGTACAAGAGCGCCATCACCGCAGCATCGCGCGCCAGGATCCAGGTCTCGCGATCCTCGCCGGCACGCTCGTCGGCATCGGCAAGGCGCTTGGCCGATGCCATCGGCAGCGGCTTCGGCAAGGTCTTGGCCACCTTCGGCGCGCGGATCGCCGAGAGTGCGCCGACCTTGCCCTTGCCTTCGCGCTCGAGGAAGCGGCCGAAGGAGCGCAGGCCGGCCAGCGCGCGCATCAGCGAGCGGCCGGCAATGTCGTCGGCGCGGCGCATCGCCATGAAGGCGCGGACGTCGGTGGCCTCCAGCGCCGCGAAGCGCTTGAGCGTCACGCGTTCGCCCCAATGGCTGCAAAGGAAATCCAGGCACTGCCGCAAGTCGCGGCCATAGGCTTCCAGCGTCTTCGGCGACAACCGCCGCTCGGCGCCGAGATGCGACAGCCAGCGCGTCATCTCCTGCGCGATCGAGGGATCGGCGCTGGCGAGCTCGAGAGGTGGGGCGACGACTTTGCTCATGCGCACTGGACGTGGTGATTCCACTCAGTATATCGCATCACACCCGTTTATCGTTCGCTAAGGCCGCCTCAGGGCGCTAGCCTTGAGGCCCCCGGTTCCGATTCTTCGTTCATGGATCACACCTCGCGCAGCACCACCGCCCCCACCAACGCGACCGGCATGGTCGACGTGCTGGTGCCGGTCGCGCTCGACCAGACCTATTCCTACAAGGTGCCGCGCGGCATGGAGCTGAAGGCGGGCGATCTCGTCGCCGTGCCGCTCGGGCCGCGCGAGGTGCTGGCCGTGGTCTGGGGAGAGAACGCCAATCCCGATCCGCGCCTGCACAACCGTCTCAAGGAGGTCAACGAGAAGCTCGATATCCCGCCGCTCAAGCCCGAGCTGCGGTCCGTGGTCAACTGGGTCGCCAATTACACGCTGAGCCCGCGCGGCATGGTACTGCGCATGTGCCTGCGGATGGGCGAGAATCTCGGCCCCGAGCGGGTGCGCCCCGGCGTGCGCCTGGTCGGCGACCCGCCGAAAAGGCTGACGCCGGCACGGCAGCGCGTGATCGAGGTGCTGTCGGACCGGCTGCTGCACGGCAAGTCTGAAGCCGCCAAGGAAGCCGGCGTCTCCTCGGGAGTGATCGACGGGCTCGTCGACGAAGGCACGCTCACGGTTGAGCCGATGCCGCCGCCTCCGCCGCCGCCCGTGCCCGATCCGGATTTCGGCCGGCCGGATTTTACCCCGCTGCAGCGCGCGGCCGTCGACACGATGCGGGCGCTCGCGGCCAACGGCACCTTCCACGTCGCATTGCTCGACGGCGTCACCGGCTCCGGCAAGACCGAGGTCTATTTCGAGGCGATCGCGGAGGCCATCCGCCGCGGCAGGCAATCGCTGATCCTGATGCCGGAGATCGCGCTCACCGGGCAGTTCCTCGATCGATTCGCGCAACGCTTCGGCGTGCGGCCGATCGAATGGCATTCCGAGCTGACGCCGCGCACCCGCGCGCGCAACTGGGCGGCGATCTCGGGAGGGAGCGCGCCGGTCGTGGTCGGCGCGCGCTCGGCGCTGTTTCTCCCCTACGCCAATCTCGGCCTGATCGTCGTCGATGAAGAGCACGACCAGGCCTACAAGCAGGACGAGGGCGTGCATTATCACGCCCGCGACATGGCGGTGGTGCGCGCGCATATCGCCAAGATCCCGGTCGTGCTGGCCTCGGCGACGCCGTCGGTCGAGTCCGAAGTCAACGCGCGCAAGAACCGCTATCAGCGCATCGCGCTGCCCTCGCGCTTCGGCGGCCAGCACATGCCGCATATCGAGGCGATCGACATGCGCCGCGAGCCGCCGGCGCGCGGCCGCTTCATCTCGCCGCGGCTGGCCGGTGAGATCAGAAAAGCGATCGAGAAGCGCGAGCAGGCGCTGCTGTTCCTCAACCGCCGCGGCTATGCGCCGCTGACGCTGTGCCGCGGCTGCGGCCATCGCTTCGCCTGCACCATCTGCGATGCCTGGCTGGTCGATCATCGCTTCCGCCAGCGCCTGGTCTGCCACCATTGCGGCTTCTCGATGCCGCGGCCGCATCTCTGTCCGAACTGTTCGGCCGAGGAATCGCTGGTCGCAGTCGGCCCCGGCGTCGAGCGCCTGCAGGAGGAGGCCGCAGCGCTGTTCCCGCAGGCGCGCACCATGGTGCTGTCGAGCGATCTCATCACCTCGATCGAGACGATGCGCTCGGAGCTCGCCGAGATCGCGGAGGGCCGGGTCGACATCATCATCGGCACGCAGCTCGTCGCCAAGGGCCACAATTTCCCGCGGCTCAATCTGGTCGGCGTGGTCGATGCGGATCTGGGCCTCAGCAACGGCGATCCGCGTGCGGCGGAACGCACCTGGCAATTGCTCAACCAGGTGATCGGACGCGCCGGGCGGGAGCAGGGCCGCGGCGTCGGCTATCTCCAGACCCACCAGCCCGATCATCCCGTGATGAAGGCGCTGATCGCCTGCGACCGCGAGGCCTTTTACGACAGCGAGATCGATCTGCGCGAGCGCACGCTGTATCCGCCGTTCGGCCGGCTCGCCAGCCTGATCATCTCCGCCGGCGACCGCCCGAGCGCCGAAGGCCTTGGCCGCCGCCTCGTCGCGCTCGCCCCGCGCGACGAGCGCGTGGTGGTGCTCGGACCGGCGGAAGCGCCGCTCGCCGTGATCAAGGGCCGCTACCGCTTCCGCATCCTGGTGAAATCGGCGCGCGGTTTCGACCTCTCGGATTACCTGCGCAATTGGCTCGCGGTCTGCCCGAAGCCGACGGGCAATCAGAAGCTCGAAGTCGACGTCGATCCGCAGAGCTTTTTGTAGGGCTGAGCTCTCCTCTCGTGCCCCGGACGCAGCGCAGCGTCTCTTTGACGGTGCGCTGCAGAGCCGGGGCCCATGTCGCAAAGGAACCCGCGGCTTCTGGGTCCCGGCTCTGCGCCGCAACGCCAAGCGGCGTTGCAGCTTGTCCGGACACCAGCGGCGATGATGGCCAATAAAAAAGCCCGCGGTCCCCCAAGACCGCGGGCTTGTTTCATGCGCGCATCAAACTGATGAAAACTGCGCGCGCTCGATGGACGCTTTATCGCGCCTTAGGAGACGACTTCCGCGGTGACGCGGCCGACGCCGCGACCCGTGAGGCCGATGGCGCGGGCAGCGCCCGTGGAGAGGTCGAGAACCCGGCCGCGAATGAACGGGCCACGGTCATTGATGGTGACGACGACGCTCGAGCCGCCGTGGGTGACGCGCAGCTTGGTGCCGAACGGCAGCGAACGGTGCGCCGCGGTCATGGCATTCTGGTTGAAGCGCTGGCCCGAGGCCGTGCGGCTGCCGGACTCGTTGCCGTAATAGGAGGCGACGCCGGAGAAGCTGCGGCCCGTGCCCGAGGTCGGCGTCATCGACGCATTGGCGTTGCGCCAATCGGAGGTCGCGTTGGTATCGGTCTGAGCATGGTGGCGGTGATGATGATGATGCCGGTGATGCCGGGATTTGGCGGAAGCCTCGGTGGCAGTTCCACCGATGAGGAGAGTTGCGGCAATGAAAGCGATCGCCGTGCGCGGCCGGGTCACAAAGCCCAGCGTCTTCAAAGACAGCATTTAGTGGTCCCTAAGCTAGTATTGCCACATATGTGGCTAGTGGAGCCCCCATCAGTTTGTGAGCGGGTTGGCGTTTCGATTCCTAATGAGGCGTGAATTGGGCAGTAAATCCATTCTGTGTCGTCATGAAATATCTTGTTACCGCCACCAGATATTCAGGCGATGTTCCGTAATCTTCGCTTTTAACGATTTGTTAAGCTATGTAATACTTCGAAATACTGTAAAAACGAAGTCATCATCTTGAGCATTTAGAATTGGGTAAGTATTCGGCGAGTGGAACTGGCGAGGCCGGAATCACGCCTCAGCGATCCGTGTTCATGGCCGCTATGCGCTGAGAGCAGGAACCAACAAGGCGAGCCGCCGCGACAATTCCGTGACGCGGCACCTCGTCACCATGTCCTTGCTCAAGTCCCTGATACGGTCGTCGGATCAGGTGGTGATCGATGCATCCCGCGTGCGACGAACTGGCGACAGAACCTCATGCCTTTAATTTGGCGTCATGTTGCACCTGCGCGCCTGCTATGTTAGCAAAGCCGCGATTTTAACGGATCCGGCACGTCCCGTGCCGGCCGGAAATCGAAGTCCCGCTTGAATTCCAAGGGCTTGGATCGCTTGGCGCCGCTTTGTGGCGACGGTTTTTCCCTTGCGAGTTTGACAGCAAAAAGAGCGCGTCTGTGGCTGCAGAAGATACGTCCGTTTCAGGTGTGTCCGGCCGTTATGCAACGGCCTTGTTTGAACTGGCCCGCGACCAGAAAGTGGTCGATGAGGTCAAAGCCGATCTCGAGAAATTCGAGGCCATGCTGAACGAGAGCGCCGATCTGAAGCGCCTCGTCCGCAGTCCGGTTTTCGCGGCCGATGCCCAGTCCAAGGCCCTTTCGGCCGTGCTGGCCAAGGCGGGCATCGCCGGCATCTCCGCCAATTTCCTGAAGGTCCTGACCGCCAATCGCCGCCTGTTCGCGGTGGTCGACGTCATTCGCGCCTACCGGGCCCTGGTCGCCAGGTTCAAGGGCGAGGTGACGGCCGACGTCACCGTGGCGGAAACGCTTTCGGACAAGAATCTCGACGCCCTCAAGGTTGCCCTGAAGTCGGTGACCGGCAAGGACGTCGCGCTCAACGTGAATGTCGATCCCTCGATCATCGGTGGCCTCGTCGTCAAGCTCGGCAGCCGCATGATCGATAGTTCGCTTCGCACCAAACTCAATTCGATCAAGCACGCGATGAAAGAGGCAGGCTGATGGACATCCGCGCCGCGGAAATTTCCGCGATCCTCAAGGACCAGATCAAGAATTTCGGCCAGGAAGCTGAAGTCTCCGAAGTCGGACAGGTGCTGTCCGTCGGCGACGGTATCGCTCGCGTCTACGGTCTGGACAACGTCCAGGCCGGCGAAATGGTCGAGTTCGAGAACGGCACCCGCGGCATGGCGCTGAACCTCGAAACCGACAACGTCGGCGTCGTGATCTTCGGCGGCGACCGTGAGATCAAGGAAGGCCAGACCGTCAAGCGCACCCGCGCCATCGTGGACGCGCCGGTCGGCAAGGGCCTGCTCGGCCGCGTCGTCGACGCGCTCGGCAATCCGATCGACGGCAAGGGCCCGATCCAGGCCGACAAGCGCATGCGCGTCGACGTCAAGGCGCCCGGCATCATTCCGCGCAAGTCGGTGAGCGAGCCGATGGCGACCGGCCTCAAGGCGATCGACGCCCTGATCCCGATCGGCCGGGGCCAGCGCGAGCTGATCATCGGCGACCGTCAGACCGGCAAGACCGCGATCGCGCTCGACACCATCCTGAACCAGAAGCCGCTCAACGCGCAGCCCGACGAGAACATCAAGCTGTACTGCGTCTACGTCGCGGTCGGCCAGAAGCGCTCGACGGTTGCCCAGTTCGTGAAGGTGCTGGAAGAGCAGGGCGCGCTCGAATATTCGATCGTCGTCGCCGCCACCGCGTCGGATCCGGCGCCGATGCAGTACATCGCGCCGTTCACCGCCTGCACCATGGGCGAGTTCTTCCGCGACAACGGCATGCACGCGGTCATCATCTATGACGATCTGTCCAAGCAGGCCGTCGCCTACCGCCAGATGTCGCTGCTGCTGCGCCGCCCGCCGGGCCGCGAAGCCTATCCGGGCGACGTGTTCTACCTGCATTCCCGTCTGCTCGAGCGCGCGGCCAAGCTCAGCAAGGATCACGGCTCGGGCTCGCTGACCGCACTGCCGGTCATCGAAACCCAGGCCAACGACGTGTCGGCCTACATTCCGACCAACGTCATCTCGATCACCGACGGCCAGATCTTCCTGGAAACCGACCTTTTCTTCCAGGGCATCCGTCCCGCGGTGAACGTCGGTCTGTCGGTGTCGCGCGTCGGCTCCTCGGCGCAGACCAAGGCCACCAAGAAGGTTGCCGGCAAGATCAAGGGCGAGCTCGCGCAGTACCGCGAAATGGCGGCGTTCGCGCAGTTCGGCTCCGACTTGGACGCCTCGACCCAGCGCCTGCTGAACCGCGGCTCCCGCCTGACCGAGCTCCTGAAGCAGCCGCAGTTCGCGCCGTTGAAGATGGAAGAGCAGGTCTGCGTGATCTGGGCCGGCACCAACGGCTATCTCGATCCGCTCCCGGTCAACAAGGTGCGCGCGTTCGAGGACGGCCTGCTGTCGCTGCTGCGCGGCAAGAACGTCGAGATCCTCAATTCGATCCGCGACACCCGCGACCTCTCCGACGACGTGGCTGCCAAGCTGAAGTCGGTGGTCGAAGGTTTTGCGAAGAGCTTCGCGTAACTAACAGCCGTCATGGCCGGGCTTGTCCCGGCCATCCACGTGTTGCCGCGTGGAGACGAAGACGTGGATGCCCGGGACACGCCCGGGCATGACGACAGGATAGGGTCGCGGTCCAGCCACAGGCTGATCGCCGGGGTGAACGAAGAATGGCGTCACTTAAAGACATGCGCGTGCGCATCGCCTCCACCAAGGCGACGCAAAAGATCACCAAGGCCATGCAGATGGTCGCTGCGTCCAGGTTGCGCCGCGCCCAGCAGGCGGCCGAAGCTGCGCGCCCCTATGCCGACAAGATGAGCGCGGTGATCTCCAACATCGCCAGCGCTGCCGCCGGTTCGCCCGGCGCGCCGGCGCTGCTTGCCGGCACCGGCAGGGACCAGGTCCACCTGCTGCTGGTCTGCACCGGCGAGCGCGGCCTGTCCGGAGCCTTCAACTCCTCGATCGTGCGCCTCGCGCGCGATCGTGCCCTGGCGCTGATGGCGCAGGGCAAGGAAGTCAAATTCTTCTGCGTCGGCCGCAAGGGCTATGAGCAGCTCCGCCGCCAGTTCGACAAGCAGATCGTCGAGCACCTCGACCTGCGCAGCGTTCGTCAGCTCGGTTTCGTCAACGCCGAGGACATCGCCAGGAAGGTGCTGGCCCGTTTCGAGAACGGCGAGTTCGACGTTTGCACACTGTTCTACGCGCAGTTCAAGTCGGTGATCGCCCAGATCCCGACCGCGCAGCAGATCATTCCGCTGGTCGTGGAAGAGAAGGCGGCGAACGCGCCGTCGACGTCCTACGAATATGAGCCGGAGGAGGACGAACTCCTTTCGGGCCTGCTGCCGCGCAACATCGCGGTGCAGATCTTCCGCGCGCTGCTGGAGAACAACGCTTCGTTCTACGGCGCGCAGATGAGCTCGATGGACAACGCCACCCGCAACGCCGGCGAAATGATCCGCAAGCAAACCCAGATCTACAACCGAACCCGTCAAGCCCAGATCACCAAGGAGCTGATCGAGATCATCTCCGGCGCCGAGGCGGTCTGACGCACGAACTCAACGACGGTCGTTCAAGTAAAGAATTTCGAAGGAGAGCTTCATGGCTACAGCAGCTAACCCGGTCGGTCGCGTCACCCAGGTCATGGGCGCCGTCGTCGACGTTCAGTTCGAGGGCCACCTCCCGGCCATTCTCAATTCGCTGGAAACCAAGAACGGCAACATCCGCCTCGTGCTGGAAGTTGCGCAGCATCTCGGTGAGTCCACCGTGCGCACGATCGCGATGGACGTGACCGAAGGTCTGGTGCGCGGCCAGGAAGTGACCGACACCGGCCTGCCGATCCGCGTTCCCGTCGGCGAAGGCACGCTCGGCCGCATCATCAATGTCATCGGCGAGCCGATCGACGAAGCCGGCCCGGTCAACGCCGAAAGCCTGCGCCCCATCCATCAGGACGCGCCGAGCTACACCGACCAGTCGACCGAAGCTGAAATTCTGGTCACCGGCATCAAGGTCGTCGATCTCCTGGCTCCGTATGCAAAGGGCGGCAAGATCGGCCTGTTCGGCGGCGCCGGCGTCGGCAA
Source organism: Bradyrhizobium sp. AC87j1 (assembly GCF_002936975.1). Classification (NCBI taxonomy): domain Bacteria; kingdom Pseudomonadati; phylum Pseudomonadota; class Alphaproteobacteria; order Hyphomicrobiales; family Nitrobacteraceae; genus Bradyrhizobium; species Bradyrhizobium sp. AC87j1. Next base: position 43,389 of record NZ_PTFE01000057.1, on the reverse strand, counting down.
GACCGTGCTGATTCAGGAGCTGATCAACAACGTCGCGAAGGCGCACGGCGGTTACTCCGTGTTCGCCGGCGTCGGCGAGCGCACCCGCGAGGGCAACGACCTCTATCACGAGTTCATCGAATCCAAGGTCAACGCCGATCCGAAGAATCCGGATCCGAGCGTGAAGTCGAAGTGCGCGCTGGTGTTCGGCCAGATGAACGAGCCGCCCGGCGCCCGCGCCCGCGTCGCGCTCACGGGTCTGACCATCGCGGAAGACTTCCGCGACAAGGGCCAGGACGTGCTGTTCTTCGTCGACAACATCTTCCGCTTCACCCAGGCCGGCTCAGAAGTGTCGGCGCTGCTCGGCCGTATTCCTTCGGCGGTGGGTTATCAGCCGACGCTCGCCACCGACATGGGCGCGCTGCAGGAGCGCATCACCACCACGCAGAAGGGTTCGATCACCTCGGTGCAGGCCATCTACGTTCCGGCCGACGACTTGACCGACCCGGCGCCCGCGACCTCGTTCGCGCATCTTGACGCGACCACCACGCTGTCGCGCTCGATCGCCGAAAAGGGCATCTATCCCGCGGTGGATCCGCTTGACTCGACGTCGCGCATGCTCTCCCCGCTGGTCGTCGGCGAGGAGCACTACGCGGTTGCCCGTCAGGTCCAGCAGGTGCTGCAGCGCTACAAGGCGCTCCAGGACATCATCGCCATTCTCGGCATGGACGAGCTTTCGGAAGAGGACAAGCTGACGGTGGCGCGCGCCCGCAAGGTCGAGCGCTTCATGTCGCAGCCGTTCCACGTCGCCGAAATCTTCACGGGATCGCCGGGCAAGTTCGTCGAGCTCGCCGACACCATCAAGGGCTTCAAGGGCCTGGTGGAAGGCAAGTACGACCACCTGCCCGAAGCGGCCTTCTACATGGTCGGCACCATCGAAGAAGCCGTCGAGAAAGGCAAGAAGCTGGCGGCGGAAGCCGCCTAAGCTGGCGAATAGCGAATAGGGAGTGGCGAATAGCTGCTCCCTGTTTCAACCACTCGCCATTCGCTACTCACCATTCGCAGGTTTGTTATGGCCACCTTCCACTTCGATCTCGTCTCTCCGGAAAAGCTCGCATTCTCGGGCGAGGTCGATCAGGTCGACATCCCCGGCGTCGAGGGTGATTTCGGCGTGCTGGCAGGGCATGCGCCGGTCGTGGCTGCGATCCGTCCGGGCATCCTCACCATCACCACCGGCGGCCGCCATGAGAAGGTCATCGTCCTCGGCGGTCTCGCCGAAGTCTCCGAAAAGGGCCTGACCGTGCTCGCCGATGTCGCGACGTCGCTGGCCGAGCTCGACCGCGCCCAGTTCGCGGCGACGATCTCGGAGATGGAAGAGGGGCTGAAGGAGCATGAAGGCGGCGAGCTCGATCAGGCGATCGAGCGGCTCGACCACTTCAAGAGCATCCAGCAGCAGCTCAACTCGACGGCTATGCACTAAGCCCCGGGGCACCGCTCCGGGGCTCGAACGAGAATCCTGCAAGACATTCCCTGACCAAGTGCAGCGCTCGTCACACCCGTGGCGGGCGCTGAAACTTTGTTGCACCCCGCCGCCGATAACGGCATTCTGCCCTGCGAATTTGTTCCCGGGGCGGGTCGCAGATGAAACGCAAGATCGCAGCGATTTTCGCAGCCGATATTGCCGGCTACTCGAGACTGGTCGCGGAAGACGAGGAGGAGACGCTCCGGCGGCTCGCCTCCTATCGCGAGGTCGTCGACGATTTCATCGCGAGGGCCGGCGGGCGCATCTTCAATACGGCGGGCGATGCCGTGCTCGCGGAATTCCCGAGCGCGGTCGATGCGGTGCGCTGCGCGATCGACATCCAGGAATCCTTGCGGACCCGCAACATGGCCTATCCGCCGAGCCGGCAGATGTCGTTCCGCATCGGCATCACCATCGGCGACGTGGTCGAGCGCAACGGCGATCTGCTCGGCGACGGCGTCAACATCGCCGCGCGGCTGGAGGGTCTCGCCGAGGTCGGCGGCATCTGCGTCTCGCGCGCGGTGCATGAGCAGGTCGCCAACAAGCTCTCGGTGCAGTTCGCCGATATCGGCGCGCAGGAGGTCAAGAACATCCCGACGCCGGTTCATGCCTACATGGTGGCGATGCGGCGCGAGGACGGCAGCTATAGCAAGCCGCAGCTGAAGAAGGCGGGCTCAAAGCTCGCCACGGCGCCGGTGTGGATGTGGCCGCTGGTCGTCGCAATCGTCTCGATCGTCGCCATCGGCGTCACCGGCTTCCTCTACAACACCAAGCTCAAGCAGACGGCGAATGTCGCAGCGACGCCGGCCGCAGCGCCAAGCGCGACGCCGAGCCCTGCGCCGACTCAAATGGCGAAGGCGCCGATGATGCCGATGACCGCGCCGAACGCCGGCGCTGCGATGGCGCCGATGCCTGCGCCGTCACCATCGGCCGCGCCGATGGCCGGCAAGTTTGCGGCCGACAGCGTGCCCTTCATCAACGAGCGCGTCCGCAACTACCTTGCCGGCGACTATTCCACGGCCGGCGACCACAAGGCCTTCGCGCTCAATGTCGGCGGCTTCACCGGCTCGGCCCTCAACCAGCCGAACGAGGAGGCCGCGCGCAACACTGCGATCGAGCAGTGCCAGAAGCGCGCCGATGCCGCGCAATCGCCGCGGCGCTGCGAGCTCTATGCGGTCGGCAACAACGTCGTCTACGCGCACGGCAAGCCGCCGATGCCGCCGTCTCCCTATTTCCGGCATGACGCCATGACCGAGCGGACCTTCGCATCGAAGGATTTTCCGATGGTGCGCGATCCGCAAAAGGTCCGGCTCGAGAACATGTTCGTGCCGGCGGCGAAATCCCGCTCGGTCGCGCTCGGCCCGGGCGGACAATATTTCATGGTGCTCGGCGCATTGTCGCCGGAGGACGCGGCGCGGCGCTCGCTGGAATCGTGCGGCGCGATTGCCGGCGTGGCGTGCCTCGTGGTCGCGATCGACGACAATTTCGTCGTGCCGATCCCGACGCTGTTCAGGATCACCGGTTTCTTCAATGCCGCCTCCAACGCCTCGATCGTGGCGGACGCGCGCGGCGAGGTCGTGCGCAAGCTCGGTGACGCCATGGGCTGGAACGCGGTTGCCGTCGGCACCGCGGGCCGCCCGGGCCTCGGCCTCAAGGCCGCCGACGAGCAGGCCGCGGTCTCTTCCGCGCTCGCCGACTGCGCCAAGCGCGACAGCGACTGCCACGTCATCGCACTCGGCCCGTTCACGGTGGGACCGATTAATTAGTAATAGATGGCAAAGTCATGAGGGTTCTTGTAGCCGTCTCGGTAATCTCTAACAGCGCGCGGAACAGAAACCTTGAGAATGAATACCTTGTGATAGAACCAGTGAGCAAATAAGATGGCGTTATGGAAACGGGGGCTCGCCGTTGGAGCAATATAGAACCTCGCCCCAGTCTTTTCGACCAATGCCTCGGCGAAGGCCTTTGATCCCGACTTGCATGCGGTTGAAACTAGCGCCTTGTCGCTCAAGACGTCATCCGAAAGCGCTTCTAACCGAACCGCGCCGTTCGGGGTCCAAAATGCCCTAAATTGCTTATTTGTTATAGCGCCGTGAGTGGTGATGTGGATGGTTTTGAACGGGCTTGTCTCCAACATCATCAAGAATTGTCGTTTAGTTCTAATCTCGACATATTGGCTATTCACTCCCATCAAATTGAACATGTGAGATAGGAATCGTCCTTCGGAGCCTGGGTCGGCTTTGTCGATGCATTCCAGAATCAGAACGCCAGTATTGCTCATTTCTTGCCCCTACCGTCGTCAGTATCGAATGCGGTATCTACCCAATCGTCAAAATCCATTCCCGCTTCCCAGATTTCCGCTTCTACGGCATATCGCAGGGCGGAAACATTCCGGATAGGAACGTTGCTTCCTTCGGCTTCCTCAACAAACGACAGCGTTTCGCTGATCGGAATTTCTGTTCCCCATAGCAACCGGCAGAGCGGCGAAACCGTGCCTGCCGTCCATTGAACAGTATGGACGTCGGCCGGGTAGTCACGGAGATCGATCACACAAAGCACAAACGTCTCTGGCTCGGATGCGCAAGTCTTAGCCTGGAGTGGCGTCAGCCGCGGTTCGCCAGTGGTCGTCGTCTTCACCTCGACCTTGTACTGCGCGACCTGAAATTGAGAGGATAGATCGTCCGGATCAACTTCATTCACGGTAACGAGGAAGTCATAGCCGTAGTCATCAGGGTCAACGTGAAGGTCGCGTTGTTCCAGGGCGTCTTGGACACACTGTTGTACCGCAAGTCCGAGCTTCCGCATCAGGTTGACGTCTCGCTGAAGCTGCTGCGCCTTCGCGGCCAACTCTTCGATCGCGAGAGAATTTGCTCCAACTACCGCAATGATCTTGGCAAGACTGTCGCGCAGTTTCTGTCGGGTCTCTTCGTCGCTCGCAGCAGCCAACAACCCTACATCAAGCGCGTCGAGCCCGAAGTGCTGCACAAGCAGTGTACCGCCGGCAGGATTGCCATGAAGCCATTCGGCATCCAAAAGATCCCGCACGAGCGCGGCGGTCGCAGGGTAGTGCACGATAGCGCCGTCCTCATCGACGGGTATCCACGACTTGCTGCGCAAATCGCTCAGCCATAACGACGGCGTTAACGCGACAGTCTTCTCGCCCTCTTTGGTTTTAACCGCCACTTCGGCGGTCGTACGCCATGAGGCATCTGCGGAGGCGACGTAGCAGACGACAAGTCCGAACAGTGCTTGCGCTCTTTCTCGCGTCTGTCTGCAGTAGTTGATCAACTCCGGCTCTAAAAGTGCAATTTGCGAGAGAGTCGTTTCATGAAGGGTCGCGCCGATCACTTGCTCCGACTTCACCGCAATCGGCTTGAGCCCTCGCTCTTGAATTTCGTCGCGTGGCATCATCACGATCAGCCCTGGATACGCGACGCCCCACTCGGTGAGCGCCGCCAGCATCAGCTCTCCGGCGCCGGCATAGCGTTCGTCTAGAACACGGCTTGGCGGATAGGCTGACGCGAATTTTCGCGCAGCTTTCGGCCAAGTCGACACCGGCAGCATCATGGTTCGACGACGACTTGACTTGTAAGTCGCTCCGTCTGTCGCAAGGAGAGGTATTCGCCACGCCGTCGCTTCGGCCGATTTACCTCCTGCGTCCCAGAGATGGGAGAGGAGGCCCATGCTGGCCTGGATTGCCTTCCCGTGCTGTTCGGAAACCCTCTGTTCGTCCGGGAGCGAAGCGGCTACGTTATGCAAGAGGGTACCAAGCGCATCCTCTTCTGTGAGTTCGCCGTCCGTAGCCTCCTGCACAGCATAGAGACCGGCCGTGAATTCTTGCTCGGCTAATCTCTCGATCAGCATATTGTCCAGCAGCTCTGCTCGAATGTCGATGCCAACGTCCGCCGCCAGTTCTTTGATGCGCTCAGCAACACTGCCGTCGATCTTGAGATCGTCGGCGTCCCGCAACTGTCCGTGCTGATTGGGTACGAGGTGGTCTAGATGGTTTTTGGTAATGCCGCTCGCGTTCCAAGTCTTGCCGACAGCCTCATAGTACCGAGAAAGCCATTCGAATGGTTCGTCATCGACCAGTAGTTCAGATACGTCGTCAATCTCTTTCACGGCGCGCTCGCCGATGACTTTTAGATCAATCCACGAAATTTCGACTCCGAGTTCCTCCCAACCTTCGACGACTTCTGACCATCCCTCGGATACGGCCCGATCGGGCGGGTCTGTTTCGGTGGAGCTTGCCGCAAGTTCCCAAAGCTCGTCGTAGGTTGGGCCGGCAGCGGGGCGCCGAATAAAGTCCGCATAGCGCTCGTCGTCTGTATCGGCGGCGCACGGAACTTTGTCGCCTCGCGCAGTGCGGATCAGAGGTAGCTTGGATAGGCTCTGCGCGGCCGTCGACAACACATCGGTCCAAACCTTGATGTTAGTTTCACCGGAAACATCCGGAGTCATGGCGAGTTGCGCAATCCGATATCCATCGATCCAGTCTTCCGAGTTTGCCAACGTCATCATGCGCGGAAGCGCAGCGAATGCATCTCGGAGAGGCTTCTCTTGCTCGCCAGCGACGTAAATCGTTCGCCTCTCTTGTTCGACGTCAAACTGACCGTCGACTATCATCCATCCGGGAAGTGACGGACCGCCAAGGAGTGGGAGTTGACGAAATATGCTGGGCAGCCTGCCGGTCTTTCGGACAGCCCAGGCGCCGCCCTCCCGCGCGAGCGCAACGACGACTGCGTTCTTGGATGAGAACTCCGACGTTGCCCGAACGACGCGCCAATCGCTCTTGGTTCCGTCGTCCTCGAATCGAGATACCCGATACTCAACTGGTTTATTCAAGAATCTGCTTGGCCTAGTTGAGGATGTGAGCCGCCAAGCGACTTCGTGTTCGTCGCGTCTAATGATGATCTCGCCCAGACGATGGCATGTGGCGAACAGATACGGCAGGGCCTCGTCCAAGGCTTCGAGGCCCGCGAGAGCGGTCGTCTTGTCGTCTACAATATATTCGAAGGAGGCTGTCGGCTCGTCGTCCAAGCTCTCGACGAGATGGGTATGCCGCAATGAATCGAGCGAGTCCTGAACATTTTGGAGCAGCCGCTCCGCATCGTTCGGTCTGTCCAGCTCGACATCAAAGCCGCGATAGCTCCCCTTCACCTCGAGGATGCCCGAAACATGAACTTGCTCAGAGAGCACGTGCGTCACGAGAAAGCCGGTCCCGAACCGACCGGTCGTCTCGGTTGACATGAAGTCTTTGCTCGATCCACCAGTGAGGAGTGAGGCAAATTCCTCCATCGTGAAGGGCGCCGCGTCGTGCCAAAAGCGGAGGACGCCATCCGTGTATTCAAAGGTCAGACTGATGCCTTCTCGGCCTAGGCGGGTCCCGGCGTCGTGAGCATTCTGGATTAGCTCGAATGGCCACCGTCGGGAAGAGGCATCCGGGTCGCTACGAGCTCCTAGGACCTTAGTGCGGATGCGAAGGGCGATCCCCTCGTAGACCTTTTCGTTGAGCGCTTCTTGGAATTGGGCAACGAGATCCAGCCCTTCGTCCGAGACTTCATCCACCGGTCACCCCCTAGCTTGCCGCTCTCCCACCTTATGCCTGCGCGCTGTACTTGAATATCGGTTCGTTCGCGCGCCTCGATTGCTTTGGTGGCGATGGGTGCGGGGGACGCCCCTGTAAGCTCGTGCAAGCTGTATCCAAGAGCGCATCTCGCTTGCGCGACGAATTCCGCTGAGACTTCAAACGACTGTAGCGACGCTCCTCCTAGCCATCGGGTTGAACGATCCCGGCTCTGCTTAGGATCACCGACTTCGTCCGTGCCGCGAGCAATCCCTCGATCATCGCCGATGCCCGCAACGAGGTCGTGCGCAAGTTGGGTGAGGCCGTGGGCCGGAACGCCGACGCCGTCGGCACCGCCGGCGGCCCTGGCCTGAAGGCCGCCGACGAGCAGTCTGCCGTCAACACGGCGCTCGCCGACTGAGGGAGCGGCGCCCGCTCACCACCAATTCCCGGCGAAAAATCTCCAACCATTTCAACCCCCGTTCTACTGTGCATGGGGTTGTTTTCGCAGTTTTAGTTTGCGAAGGCCGCGAACTGCTGGGCGACGGCCTGATAAACCTCGCGGCGGAACGGCACCACGACGTCGGCAACACGGTCCAGGCGCTCCCAGCGCCAGGCGTCGAACTCTGCGGGCTGGCCGTTGCGCGGCGTCAGCGGGTCGATCTCGTCATCCTTGCCGGTGAAGCGCAGCGCGAACCATTTTTGCCGCTGGCCGCGAAATTTCGCGAGGCGATGCGTCTGCGGTCCGTCATAGGGCGGGAATTCGTAGGTGAGCCAGTCGGTCTCGCCGAGATAGGCCGCGCTGACGACGCTGGTCTCCTCCCAGAGCTCGCGCATCGCGGCATCGCGCAAATTCTCACCGTCGTCGACGCCGCCCTGCGGCATCTGCCAGTCGAGCCCGGGCAGGATGATCTCGGGCCCGTCGCCCTTGAAGCGGTGACCGATCAGCACGCGGCCTTCGGTGTTGAAGAGAGCGATCCCCACGTTGGGGCGGTAGGGCTTTTGATTGGTCATGTGCTTTCGCTCTCCGTCGTCGTTCCGGGGCGATGCGCAGCATCGAGCCCGGAACCTCGAGATTCTCAGGTGCGCACTGCGCACCGGAGTTCACGCTTCGCGTGCCCCGGAATGACGGTGGAGGTCAATCCTCCGCCAGCGCGGAAAATTCCTGCACCACGCGCTCATAGACCGGGCGCTTGAAGGGAATGATCAGCCCGGTCAGATTCTTCATCGGCTCCCAGCGCCAGCTCACGAATTCGGCCTTGTGGCCGCCGCCGCCGGGATTGGCGACATTGATCTCGCTGTCCTTGCCGGTGAAGCGCACTGCGAACCATTTCTGGCGCTGGCCGCGGTAGCGGCCCTTCCAGGCGCGCCCGGCGACCGTGCGGGGAATGTCGTAAGTAAGCCAGTCCGGGACCTCGCCGAGTCGCTCGACCGAGCGCACGCTGGTCTCCTCATAGAGCTCGCGCCTGGCGGCATCCCAGGTGTCCTCGCCGGGATCGACGCCGCCTTGCGGCATCTGCCAGACATGGGTGTCGTCGACATGCTCGATGCCGCCGGCGCGGCGGCCGATGAACACCCGTCCCTCTGTGTTGATCAGCATCACACCGACGCAGGTCCGGTAGGGCAGATCCTCGTAACGCGCCATTCCGCCAGACCTCTCGCATGCTGTCGGTAAGGCCTAACCGGTCCGCGGGACCCGTGCCGTACCAATCCGTTGATTTAGCTGGATTTTGATTTCAGCATCGCGGTTGTCAATGGCACCAAAAGGATACCCCGGTCGCCCAACGTCTTGGTCCAGGCGCCGATGCGCTCGATCGAGACGGGAAGGGCGGAGGCGGTGCCGACAGCCGCGCCGCGCTCGCGTGCCGCCGATTCGAGCTTGTTCAGGGCGCGGTCGATCTCGGTCGGGGTCGGCACCACGTCGATCGCGATGTCGCCTTTGCCGAACGGCATGGCCTGGTTCGCCGCGGCCTGGGCTGCGATGCTGCGGGGCGAGGAGCCGTCGTCGAAGAAGCCGAGGCCGCGCTTGGCCGCCTCGCGGATGATCGGCTGCATCGCCGGCTCCGTCGCGATGAAGCGGGCGCCCATGAAATTGGTGATGCCGGCGTAGCCCTGCATCCGGCTGAAATGCCAGTACAGGCGGTCCATGTTCTGGTCGGCGCTGAGCGAGGTCAGCAGCGTCTGCGGTCCCGGATCATTGTCGGGGAAGTCGTAGGGCTCCATCGGGATCTGGAGGAAGATCTCGTGGCGCTGCGCGCGGGCCCGTTCGGCGAGCTTGCCGGGATCGGTACCGTAGGGGGTGAAGGCCAGCGTCACCGCCGCCGGCAGCCTCATGATGGCATCGGTGGTCTTGGCGGCGCCGACGCCGAGGCCGCCGATCACGATGGCGACCACCGGCATCTTGGCGGCCTTGGCGCGATCGGCGTCCGCCGCATAGACGTTGAACGGCTTCAGCCCGTCGGCGACCACCGGGATCATGCCGTAGCGTGACTTCTCCAGCAGTTTTGGATTGATCCCGGCCATGACGGGCGGCGGGGCCGACGCGGCCCCGGCCTTGTCGCCGGCGTCCTCGCCGATCACCACGTCGTGGCGGGCGCCGGTGGAGCCGTCGATCATGGTGACGGTCTTCTGCTCGCCGGGAGCGGCCTGCTTCGGCGTCTCCTGGCTGTCGTGCTTGCCGTCTTGCTTGCTATCTTGCTTGCCGTCCTGGCCGTGGCCGGCGGCGGGCTTCTCGGCGGGAGACTTGTCGGCGCCGTTCTCGCGGATGGCGATCCGCGTCATCGGCTCGCCGCCGAGCGGATCCTTGTTGAAGATGGCGAAGCCGGCAAAGGTGAGGAGGAACAGGCCGAGCAGCACGGCGAGCGCCTGCATGGCCGTGAACGGCAGCCGCGGCCGGCGTTTGCGGCGCGGCTTGTCCTGTCCGAGCGGGGCGCTCAGATCATCGGCCGTTTCAGTCATGCGCGATCCCGAATCACTGCCAATGACGATACCACGCCGGGGTCAAGCGGCGGCAGGCCGGGATAGGCCGGGGATGCCAGGAGTTACCTGCAACAGGAGTTCCAAGCAAAAAGGGCGGCTCCGAGGAGCCGCCCTTTTCATCAGATCGCGGTAACGCGCCGACTTAGTTCGCCGCCTTCGGCTTGTCGGTCGTGGCCTTGTTGTCGCCGCCCGGGGTGGGCGCGGCGGAGGCGCTGTTCTTGATGCCGTGGAGCAGGTCGTCGGCGAGCTTGAGCGCCTTGTCGTCCTTGGCGTCCGGCGGGACGTAGGACTGCGAGCCGGTCTTCTCGTCGCCGTCGTTCTTGAGATGGCCGCGCAGCGAAGCTTCGCCCTTGGTGTCGGTGCGCGACTTCAGCTCGTCCGGCACGTCCTGCAGCACTTCGATGTCGGGCACGATACCCTTGGCCTGGATCGACTTGCCCGACGGCGTGTAGTAGCGGGCCGTGGTCAGCCGCAGCGCGCCATTGCCGCTTCCGAGCGGAATGATGGTCTGCACCGAGCCCTTGCCGAACGAGCGCGTGCCGACGATGGTCGCGCGCTTGTGGTCCTGCAGCGCGCCGGCGACGATCTCCGACGCCGAGGCCGAGCCGCCATTGACCAGCACGATGACCGGCTTGCCCTTGGTCAGATCGCCCGAATGCGCGGTCCGACGCTGGGTCTCCTCGGCATTGCGGCCGCGCGTCGACACGATCTCGCCCTTCTCCAGGAACGAGTCGGAGACGGTGACCGCTTCCTCGAGCAGGCCGCCCGGATTGTTGCGAAGGTCGATGATGTAGCCCTTCAGCTTGTCGCCGATCTGGTTCGAGAGGTTGGCGACCTCGCGCTTCAGGCCTTCGGTGGTCTGCTCGTTGAAGGTGGTGATGCGGATATAGGCGATGTCGTCGGCCTCGACGCGCGCGCGCACCGAGCGGACGCGGATGTTGTCGCGCACCAGGGTGACGTCGATCGGATTGTCCTGGCCCTTGCGGATGATCTTGAGCTTGATCTTGGTGTTGACGGGGCCGCGCATCTTCTCGACGGCCTGGTTCAGGGTCAGGCCCTGCACCGCCTCGTCGTCGAGATTGGTGATGATGTCGTTGGCCATGACGCCGGCGCGCGAAGCCGGGGTGTCATCGATCGGCGAGACCACCTTGATCAGGCCGTCTTCCATCGTGACCTCGATGCCGAGGCCGCCGAACTCACCGCGGGTCTGCACCTGCATGTCGCGGAAGCTCTTGGCATCCATGTAGCTCGAGTGCGGATCGAGGCCGGTGAGCATGCCGCTGATGGCGGATTCGATCAGCTTGGTGTCGTCGGGCTTCTCGACATAGTCGGAGCGCACGCGCTCGAAGACGTCACCGAACAGATTGAGCTGGCGATAGGTGTCTGCGGTGGCGGCTCGCGCGCTGGAGCCCATGAACACCGCGCGCGGCTGGGTCACGAACAGCATCAGCGCCGCGCCGGTGGCCGCGCTGAGGAGGATTACTGAAGTCTTGCGCATCATCCGCGAACCTTCTCGCCTTCATTTGCGGCCCACCATGGGCCTGGATCGATTGGAGTGCCGTCCTTACGGAACTCGACATACAGCACAGGTTGACTCGCGTTCGTCGCGAGAATGGAAGCGACCTGAGAGGTCGACCCCATGGTCGCAACCGGCTCCCCCGTGAGCACAAACTGTCCGATGTTGACCGAAATGCGCTCCATCCCGGCGATCAGGACATGATACCCGCCCCCGGCATTGAGGATCAAGAGTTGTCCATAGCTGCGGAACGGGCCTGAATAGACCACCCAGCCGTCACACGGCGTTGTGACCTGGGAGCCGGGCTTGGTCGCCAGCGAAATGCCCTTCTGGACCCCGCCGACCCCGTCGGAACCGCCGAAATCCCTGATCTTGTTACCGTTAACTGGAAGAGGCAGGAGACCCTTGGCGGAGGCAAAGACGATCGCTGGGGTGGTCCGGGACCGGTCCTTGAACACGCCCGGGCCGGATTTGGCGCTGGCGCTGGCGGCCGCCGCCTTGGCCTCGGCCTGCCTTGCGGCCTCGGCTGCCTTCTCGGCGGCCTTGGCGGCGCTCTGCAGATCCTGCTCCATCTTGGTGATCAGGCCCTGGAGATCGCCGACCTGTCTCGAAAGCGCGATGGCGCGCGAATTCTCGGCATCGAGGTCTTTTTCCCGCGAAGCCTGCTGGCGCTGCCGCTCGTCGACGAGGGCGGTGAGCCGGGTCTGGTCGCTCCTGACCTTGTCGCGATCGGAGGCGAGCTGGTCGCGCTCGGTGGCGATATTCTTGCGCAAGGCCACGAGCTCGCCGAGCTCGCTTGCGATCTTTTCGGCGCGGCCGCGCAGCTCCGGCACCACGGCGCCGAGCAGCATCGCCGTGCGCAGTGATTGCAGCGCATCTTCGGGCCGCACCAGCAGCGCCGGCGGCGTGCGCCGTCCGGCCCGCTGCAACGCCGCCAGCACCTCGACGATGTCGGCACGACGCGAATCGAGCGAGGAGCGCATCGCCTGCTCGCGTCCGTTGAGCGTGCGCAGACGCGTTTCGGTCTCGTCGATCTTGGTCTCCACGCTGCGTACATTGGCGGCGGTGTCGATCAGCTGCTGATTGAGCTGGGTACGGTCCTGGCCGAGCGAGGTGATCTCGGCCTTGAGCTTGGCCTGCGCCTCTTCCGCGCTCTTCTGCCGGGCGCGCGCGGCTTCCAGCTCCTGCTCGCGCTGCTTGATGGCGTCGGGCGAGACGGCGGCAGTCTGTGGCGCCGGCGCTGCCGTCTGGGCTTGCGCGAGGCTTGCGCCGGCAACGCTAGTGATCAGCAACAGGTTGAGGAGCGGCGCTCGCATCGTGTCGGCAAAGATGCTCGTTGTGGCGCGCATCACGCGCGGTGATAGGGGTGGCCGGCCAGAATGGTGGCGGCCCGATAAAGCTGTTCCAGAAGCATGACGCGGACCATTTGGTGCGGCCAGGTCGCAGAGCCGAACGCAATCGCGAGCTTGGCCTTACGGCGCAATTCGGGCGAAAGTCCGTCCGCCCCTCCGATCACGAAGACAGTATGTCCGGCCCCCTCGTCCCGCCAGCGCCCGAGATGCCGTGCGAATACGGTGGAGTCGAGATTCTGGCCGCGCTCGTCCAGTGCCACCAGGATCGATTTGTCCGGAATATGCGCGGAGATCGCGGCGGCCTCTTCGGTCATCCGCGTCGCGGTGTCGCGCGCGCGGCTCTCGGGGATTTCGTGGACCAGGAGCTCGCGGAATCCGAGCTTGCGGCCGGCCTCGTCGAACCGCTCGAAATAGCGGTCGGCAAGCTCCCGTTCGGGGCCCTGCTTCAGCCGGCCCACCGCAATGACAGCAACGCGCATGATATCTTCAGGGGTCTGATATCTTCAGGGTCGTGTTTTCAAGACCGCGCGCAAATGGCGCGCGCACGACGCTAGCATGCGCGTCAGCCGATTCGAAATCGGCTCGATCAGCCTAGATCGCCTTCGCCGCCCCTGGGCCCTGCGTGTACAATCGCTCGAGATTGTAGAACTCGCGGACCTCGGGTCTGAACACGTGCACGATCACGTCGCCGGAATCGATCAGCACCCAGTCGCAATTGGGCAAGCCCTCGACATGGATGTTCTTGATGCCGTTTTCCTTGAGGCCCTTGGCGACGTTTTCCGCGATCGCGCCAACGTGCCGGTTCACCCGGCCGGTGGTGACGATCATGTAGTCGGAGTACGCCGATTTGCCGCGAAGGTCGATGGTGACCGTCTCTTCCGCCTTCATGTCCTCGAGGCGGGAGAGGATCAGGCTCAGCGTCTTGTCGGCGTCGGGTTGCGCCTTCAAGGCTGCAGCTTTGGCTGATGTTTTACGCGCCGGCTTGGCAACCTTGGGTAAAACAGACTTCGTCGAAGCTGACTTGGACAATACAGATGTGGTCAGGGACCATTCCTTTCACTGTATCGCGAACGCCGAATCCGACGCTCACTGGTTACACTACATCATGTGGGGTTAAGGGTTTCAATATGCCAGAGAGGCGAAAGCCCACACCACATCCTCGCCCTGGTCCTCACATTGTACCTTTCCAGCTCCCGTCCGGGTTCCGTAAGCCCGTTGAGGACAGATTCAGCTTCAATCCGGTCAGGAATACCCAGGCCGGCGCCGGCCGGTCCGCAAGCAGCGCCGCCTTGTTCTCGGGCAGGCGGTAGCGTGCCAGCGCCTGGGCTGCGGGGGACGCGAGGGCGCGAAAACTCTGCGGCGGGCGATCGATGACTGCCATCGGCACCTGGCCGGCGATGCGCCGCCAGTCCTGCCAACGATGGAATTGAGCGAGATTGTCGGCGCCCATGATCCAGACAAAGCGCAGGCCCGAGAAGCGGCGGCGCAAGGTGTTGATCGTGTCGATAGTGTAGCGCGTACGGATGACGGATTCGAGACAGCTGACCTCGATCCTGGGATCATCGGCGACATCGCGCGCGGCCTGCATGCGCTCGCCGAGCTCATGCAGATTGCCGTTCTCCTTCAGCGGATTGCCTGGGGTCACCAGCCACCAGACGCGATCGAGTTGCAATCGCTGGAGCGCGAACCGGCTGATCGCGCGATGCGCCTGATGCGGCGGATTGAACGAGCCGCCGAGCAGGCCGATGCGCATGCCCTCCGTGTGGGGCGGGACCGCTTGCGCCACGAAACGCGGCACGAGGAAATTGTTGCTCAATGCCCGCCCCGCGACGTTGCTTACGGCCGCGTCTGTCCGGTGCCGTGAACGCGATATTTGAAGCTTGTCAGCTGCTCGGCGCCGACAGGGCCGCGGGCGTGGAAGCGGCCGGTGGCAATCCCGATCTCGGCGCCGAAGCCGAACTCGCCGCCATCGGCAAACTGCGTCGAGGCGTTGTGTAGCACGATCGCGGAATCGACCTGGCTGAGGAATTTCTTCGCAGCCGCCTCATCCGCGCTCACGATCGCATCGGTGTGATGCGAGCCATGGTTCTGGATGTGCGCGATCGCGCCGTCGACACCGTCGACCACCTTCGCCGCGATGATCGCGTCGAGATATTCGGTGTCCCAATCGTCTTCGCTCGCAGGTTTTACGCGCGCATCCGTTCCTTGCACCGTTTCGTCGCCGCGCACTTCGCAGCCCGCCTCGATCAGCATCTCGACCAGCGGCTTCAGATTTTTGCCGGCCGCGGCGCGATCGACCAGCAGCGTCTCGGCCGCGCCGCAGACCCCGGTGCGGCGCATTTTTGCGTTGAGCACGAGCGACTTCGCCATGGTGAGGTCGGCGCTGGCATCGACATAGACGTGGTTGACGCCTTCCAGATGCGCGAAGACAGGCACGCGCGCTTCCTGCTCGACGCGCGCGACGAGGCTTTTTCCCCCGCGGGGCACGATCACGTCGACCGCGCCGTTCAGGCCCGAGAGCATCATGCCGACTGCCGCGCGGTCGCGCGTCGGCACCAGCGTGATCGCAGCCTCGGGGAGGCCCGCCTCGCGCAGGCCCTGCACCAGGCATTCATGGATCGCGCGGCAAGACCGAAAACTGTCCGAGCCGCCGCGCAGGATCACGGCATTGCCGGACTTCAGGCACAGCACGCCGGCGTCGGCCGCAACGTTCGGACGGCTCTCGAAGATCACGCCGACGACGCCGAGCGGCACGCGCACGCGCTCGATCCTCATGCCGTTCGGCCGCTGCCAGCTCTCGGTGACGATGCCGACGGGATCGGCGATGCCGCGCACGATGCCGATGCCCTCGGCCATGCCCTCGATGCGGGCCGGCGTCAGCGTCAGGCGGTCGATGAAGGAGGAGGTGGCATTGCCGGAGGCGCGGGCTTCCGCGACGTCCTCGGCATTGGCGGCGAGGATCGCCGCAGAGCTCGCGCGGATCGCCCGCTCCATGGCTTCCAGCGCCCGGTTTTTCTGCTCCGGCGGCGCCAGCGCCAGCACGCGCGCGGCAGCGCGGGCACGGGTTCCGAGATCGGACATCAGCGCCTGGAGATCGGCATTGCCGTCAACGGCTTTGAGGGGGGCGGCCATGGGAGTTTCAACCTTCTGCTAAGGCGGTGTCCTAGCACGGAAATCCCGCTTTTGCGAAGGGTCGGCAGGAGATGGCAGGGCTCCGACCGGTGGGGTGGGCTCGGCCATTGGCCTATCCCCGGCGTCATGGCCGGGCTTGACCCGGCCATCCACGACCTTCGCGCGGCACCAAGAACGTGGATGCCCGGGACAAGCCCGGGCATGACGGAAAAAGCCTCTACCCGCCCACCACCAGATCGTCGCGGTGGATCATCTCCGATCTTCCGCTGATACCGAGGATGGTCATCACATCAGGGGATGAGCGGCCCTTGATCCGCTCGGCGACCTCGGCGTCGTAGGCGATCAGGCCGCGGCCGACTTCGCTGGTATCGGGGCCGCGCACGATCACGGCATCGCCGCGGGCGAACTGGCCCTCGACCTTGATCACCCCGGCCGGCAGCAGGCTGGCGCCGGCGCGCAGCGCCGTCACCGCGCCGGCATCGATGGTCAACGTGCCCTTCGGCTCCAGCGTGCCCGCGATCCAACGCTTTCGCGACGTGATGGGGTTGGCCGGCGTCAGGAACCAGGTGCAGCGGCCGCCATCGGCGATCGCTTGCAGGGGATGCTCGATCTTGCCGGAGGCGATCAGCATATGCGTGCCGCCGGTGGTCGCGATCTTGGCCGCCTCGACCTTGGTGCGCATGCCGCCGCGCGACAGCTCGGACTCGGCGTCTCCCGCCACGGCTTCGATCTCCGAGGAGATGCTCTCGACCACCGGAATGAGCTTGGCGTTCGGATTGTTCTTCGGCGGGGCGTCATAGAGCCCGTCGATGTCGGACAGCAGCACCAGCAGGTCGGCGCTTGCCATGGTGGCGACGCGCGCGGCGAGGCGGTCATTGTCGCCGTAGCGGATCTCGTTGGTGGCGACCGTGTCGTTCTCGTTGATCACGGGGATCGCGCGCCACTCCAGCAGCTTGCCGATGGTGGAGCGTGCATTGAGATAGCGGCGGCGCTCCTCGGTGTCCTGGAGCGTCACCAGGATCTGGCCGGCACCGATGTCGTGCGCGCCGAGCACCTCGGACCAGATCCGCGCCAGCGCGATCTGGCCGACGGCGGCGGCGGCCTGGCTCTCTTCCAGCTTGAGCGGGCCGCGCGGCAGCTTGAGGCGGCTGCGGCCGAGCGCGATCGAGCCGGAGGAGACGACGAGGACGTCGCGCCCCTCCCTGTGCAGCTTGGCCATGTCGTCGGCGAGCGCGGCGAGCCAGGACGCCCGCACCTCGCCCTTGTCGGAATCGACCAGCAGCGCGGAGCCGACCTTGACGACGATGCGGCGGAATTGACTGAGTTCGGGGCTGGCCATGGGTATTTGTGTGTTGGCGCGTCGGACGGATTGCTCGGGCTTGGTGACGGCGGAGCAAAAAAGCCGGCGCCGGCGAGGCCTGCTTTTGCAGCAGGACGATGGCCGGCGCAAGGCGGCCGGGATGGTAAACGGCTCTTGTCTTGGGCAACGGCCCGGTTCTAATGCCACCAACCAATAATGGGCTGGAGAGGACGCGAATGGATCGCCGCAAATTCATGGCCGGATGTATCAGCCTGCCGCTGCTGGCGCAGGCAGGCGGGGCGAATGCGCAGGCCGGGCTGAGCAAGATCATCTTTCCGTTCGCGGCAGGGGCGGGCGGCGACACGCTGTGCCGGCTGATGGCGCAGGAGATGGCGCCGGTGCTGCAACGGACCCTGGTGGTCGAGAATCGCACCGGCGGCGACGGTCTGATCGGCATCAAGGCGGTAAAGGGCGCGAGCCCCGACGGCAGCATGGTGCTGGTGACGACGGGGCCCACCATGTACCTGCTGCCGATGGTCGAGACGATTCCGAGCTTCGACACCGGCAAGGATTTTGTGCCGGTGTCGCTGCTGGCGCGGTTCGAATTCGCGCTGGTGATCAGCCCGGCGGTCGATGCCACCGATCTCAAGAGCTTCGTGGCGTGGCTGAAGGCGCATCCGGACAAGACCTCGTTCGGGGTGCCGAGCAACGGCACCATTCCGCATTTTATGGGCTCCAAGCTCGAGAAGGATCTCGGCATTCCCCTGACCCGCGTGCCCTATCGCGGCAGTGCGCCGATCCTCAACGACATCATCGGCGGGCACATCTCGTTCGGGATCACCACGCTGGCCGACGCGCTGCCGCAGCATCGCGCCAAGGGCGTGAAGATCATCGCGGTCGCGAGCGCGGAGCGTTCACCATTCGCGCCCGATGTCCCGACGCTGAAGGAGAGCGGCATCGATCTCGTTGCCGACGCCTGGTACGGCATGTGGCTCCCGGCCGGCAGCCCACCGGACTTCGCCGGCAAGCTCGGCGCGGCCGCAAGCGCCGCGCTCGCCAAGCCCGAGGTGAAGGAGAAGCTCACGGGAATCGGCCTCATTCCGGTCGGCTCGACGTCGGAAGGATTGACAAAGGAGCTCGCAGCGAACATCGCGTTGTGGCAACCGATCGTGAAGGCGACGGGATACAAGATCGAGAATTAGGTCTCTCTCGCGCTCCACACTCCGCCGTCATGGCCGGGCTTGACCCGGCCATCCACGTGCTACCGCGACCGACGTAACACGTGGATACCCGGGTCAAGCCCGGGCATGACGCGTTGAGGGAGCTGCGCTCCGCTCACTCACATCTTCGCGCGCTGCGCTATTCCGTCCTTGATCGCTGCAAGCTCGGCTTCGTCCCAGATGCCGATCAGAACGCCGTTCTTCACCTGGAGCTGGTTATCCGCATAGGCCGCGATCTTCTCGCGCGGCGTGGTGATGTGGTCGCTCGGATGCAGCGCCCAGTCGAACAGCTCGGCCTGCAACCGCGCGATGATGCCGGCGCATTCCGGATCGTCACCGCGATCCACAAACTCTTCCGGATCGGTCTCGAGGTCATACAGCATCGGGCGGAAGCTGGAGGCGTGGATGTATTTCCAGCGGCCGTCGAACACCATGAACAGGCGGCAGCGCTCGATCGGCTGGTTCAGCTTCAGCCGCACGTCCTGCATGGCGTAGTCGTATTCCGAGAATGCGACCTTGCGCCAGTCTGATGGCCTCTCGCCGCGCAGCAGCGGCAGCAGCGAGCGACCTTCGAGGATGTGGCCCGGCACCTTGCCGCCGAAATAATCGACGAAGGTCGGCGCGAGATCGATTCCCTCCACCAGCGCGTCGCTGCGGGTGCCGCGCGTGGCGTCGGCTTCCTTCGAGGGGTCGATGACGATCAGCGGAATCTTCGCCGACTGCTCGTGGAACAGGTCCTTCTCGCCCATCCAGTGATCGCCGAGATAATCGCCGTGATCGGAGGTGAACACGATCATGGTGGTTTCCAGCAGGCCGCGTTCCTCGAGAAATTTCATCAGCACGCCCATCTGGTCGTCGATCTGAGTGATCAGGCCCATATAGGTCGGGATCACCTTCTCGCGGGCATCGTCGCGCGCCATGTTGCGGGAGTAACGCATGTCCATATAGGCGCCGAACACCGGATGCGGATTTTGCCGCTCGCGCTCCGAGCGGATCACCGGGATCATGTCATCGGTCGAATACATGCTGGCATAGGGCTCTGGCGCGATATAGGGCCAGTGCGGCTTGATGTAGGACAGATGCAGGCACCACGGCCGGCGATCGGTCTCGGCCTCTCCGATGAAATCCATCGCGCGCCGCGTCATGTAGGGCGTTTCGGAATGCTCATCCGGCACGCGTGCGGCCTTGTCGGCGTGCACCAGCAGCCAGCCGTTCTGCAACGAGCCGTCCTCGGCCGCGCCCGAATTGGCCCAATGCTCCCAGGGATTGCTGGCTTCAAAACCCTGCTTGCGCAGATATTCGTCGTATTTCGGGCGCGGGCGGCCGGTCGGATGCAGACCGTCGTCGCGCTCATACGGTTCGAAGCCGCACTCGGCGACGTGCACGCCAATCATCGATTCCGGCGGGATCCCAAGCGCCTTCATGCCTTCGAGATCGGGCGCCATGTGGGTCTTGCCGACCAGCACGTTGCGCACGCCGATCTTTTTGAGGTGATCGCCCAGCGTCGGCTCGCCGACGCGCAGCGGCCAGCCGTTCCAGTGCGAGCCGTGCGAGCGCATGTAGCGGCCGGTGTAGAACGACATCCGCGACGGACCGCAGATCGGCGATTGCACATAGGCCTTGCTGAACAGCACGCCGCGCTTGGCCATGGCGTCGATGTTCGGCGTCTTCAGCGTGGGATGGCCGGTGCAGCCGAGATAATCATAGCGAAGCTGGTCGCACATGATCCAGAGAACATTCTTCGCGCGCGCCATGCGTTATCCCTGCATTTTCTTGATTGTTCGATGCTGCGCTATCGGAGGGGCGAAGACAAGCCAGTGATGCGCGTACGCGTAGCCCCATTCTCCACTGTCGTCCCTGCGAAAGCAGGGACCCATAACCACAGGGAGGAGTTTGGCGAAGATTAGAAGTTCGGTACTACGACCATCCGCATCGAGAGATCACGCGGTATGGGTCCCTGCGCCCCGTGCGCAATTGCGCACTAGGCAGGGACGACGAGAGAGTTCAAACCGACCACGGCTCCGCTTCGGCCGCGCTCTTGGCCTTGGCCGAGACCGGGGCCTCGCCGATCACCTCGACGAGTGCACGCAGCGCTTCCTTGACGCCGTCGCCGGTGACACCGGACAGCAGCAGCGGCGTCTTCTTGGCGGCGCGCTTCAGCCGGTCCTTCTGCTTCTTCAATTCGTCCGGCTCGACCGCGTCGATCTTGTTCAGCGCGACGATCTCGATCTTGTCGGTGAGGAGCCCGCCATAGGCGTCGAGCTCCTTCCGCACCGTCTTGTAGGCCTTGCCGGCATGCTCGCAGGTCGCATCGATCAGATGCAGCAGCACGCGGCAGCGCTCGACATGGCCGAGGAAGCGGTCGCCGAGACCAGTGCCTTCATGCGCGCCTTCGATCAGGCCGGGAATGTCGGCGAGCACGAATTCGCGGCCGTCAGCATTCACGACGCCGAGCTGCGGATGCAGCGTGGTGAAGGGATAGTCGGCGATCTTGGGCCGCGCCGCGCTGACCTTGGACAGGAGGGTCGACTTGCCGGCATTGGGCATGCCGACGAGGCCGGCGTCCGCGATGAGCTTCAGCCGCAGCCAGATCCAGCGCTCTTCGCCGGTCTGGCCGGGATTGGCGTTGCGCGGCGCGCGGTTGGTCGACGTCTTGAAATGCGCGTTGCCGAAGCCGCCATTGCCGCCCTCGGCCAGCACGAACTTTTCGCCGACCTTGGTGAAGTCGTGGATCAGCGTCTCGCGGTCCTCGTCGAAGATCTGCGTGCCCATCGGCACCTTCAGCACGATGTTCTTGCCGTTGGCGCCGTGGCGGTCCGAACCTGAGCCGTTCTCACCCTTCTGGGCCTTGAAGTGCTGCTGGTAGCGGTAGTCGATCAGCGTGTTGAGGCCATCGGCGACCTCGATGATGACGTTGCCGCCGCGGCCGCCATTGCCGCCGGAGGGACCGCCGAATTCGATGAACTTCTCGCGGCGGAACGCCACGCAGCCGTTCCCGCCATCACCGGAGCGGATATAGACCTTTGCTTCGTCGAGGAATTTCATGGGCCATAGGTAGGCCAGCCGGCCCCCTCCGGCAACCCGGATAGACCCGAAAATCGGCCGAATTTCTCGCGATTTCGCCCCTTGCTTAACCAGTCGGCCGGCGCCGGATCAGGAATTTCTGCATCCCCTCCAGCACCAGCTCCTTGCGCTGGTTGAACACGGTGCTGCGAAGCGTCACCGCGCCGGTGGTGCGGCCCGGCACCAGCTCGGTGACCTCGAGCGCGGGGTAGATGGTGTCATCGGCAAACACGGGTTTGAGGAACCGGCTCGATTGCTCGAGGAAGCCGACCAGGGAGTCCTCGACCAGGAATGGAAACAGGCCGGCGCCGGGCGCGGTGTGGATCAGCGTCTGGAAGCCGTGGGCGAGCAGATGCGGCATGCCGCGGCTGCGGCAATATTCCACGTCATAGTGCACGGGATGAGTGTCGCCGCTCGCGGTCTGGAACGCGGCGAATATCGCCGAGGTCTGGGTCCGGCTCGGCAGCACGAAGCGTTCGCCGATGACGAAATCCTCAAACCAGCGTTGCGTGGGGATCATGCGATGCTGGGAGGGGTCGAAGTCGGTCATGTCCCTGCTCTCTGTTCGTGGTCGGCCTATCGCTACCGCGACGCGAAGAGTGCGACAATCCGTTCAATTCGGCGGATGCGGGCTTGTCCAGCGCGGCCACGTCATTAAAACGACCGCAAGCGACACTACCTGCCGATTCCTGACGCTCTCTCCGCCGTCATTGCTTCGCTGCGCTCGCAAAGACGAATCCCTCACTCAGACTCGCTGCAATGCCCCTGTTCAAGAACCTCTCCGCCTATGACGATCGCTCCGCGCGCCTCGCCGGCATCGGGCTGATGGTGCTGTCGATCTTCATGTTCTCGTTCGGCGATGCCATGGGCAAGTTCCTGGTCGGGACTTATTCGGTGGGGCAGCTCTTGTTCCTGCGCGCCTGCGCGGCGCTGCTGCTGCTCGCACCGCTGATCTGGCGGCAGCGTCACGACTTCGTCCGCCTCGAGCGGCCCCGGCTGCAGCTGTTTCGCGTCGTGCTGTCGACGCTCGAGGTCGCCGCCTTCTTCCTCGCAACCGTCTATCTGCCGCTCGCCGACGTCATCACCTATTATCTCGCCGGTCCCATCTTCGTCACCGCGATGTCGGCGATTTTCTTGGGAGAGAAGGTCGGCTGGCGGCGCTGGACGGCGATCCTGATCGGCTTCTGCGGCGTGCTGATCGCGCTGCGGCCGTCGGCGCAGACCGTCAGCCTGCCGGCGCTGATCGCGCTCGGCGGCAGCCTGTCGTTTGCGACCTTGATGCTGATCACCCGCAGCCTGCGCAAGACGCCCGACATCGTGATGGCATCCTCGCAATTCGTCGGCACGTTTTCGCTGGGCGCGGTGCTGTCGGCGTTCCACTGGGTGCCGCCGACATCAGGCAGCCTGGTGATCTTCGCGCTGGCGGGATGCGTCTCGGTCACCGCGCTGTTCTGCGTCAATCGCTCGCTCAAGCTGGCGCCGGCCAGCGTCGTGGTGCCCTACCAATATTCGATGATCGTCTGGGCCGTGATCTTCGGCTTCGTCGTGTTCGGCGACGTGCCGTCAATGGCCACGCTCATCGGTGCCGCGATCATCATCGGGGCGGGATTCTATATTTATCTGCGCGAGCGCGATCTGGGGCGCGAGAGTGCCGAGGTAAATCCACCAGTGTAGCCAAGGCCACGCTGTCGTCCCGGACAAGCGCGCCTCAGGCGCGCGCAGATCCGGGACCTCCGCGCGAGCGCTTGCGCTCGTCGCGATACCCACAGGGAGCAGTTTTGCGAAGACTCGGATTGGGAGTGTTGCCCCACACTCCTCCCTGTGGTTATGGGTCCCCGCCTTCGCGGGGACGACACTGATGATTGAGGACGCAGTGCGCCCCTACCTCATCCGCCGCGCACTGCTCCAGCTCTTCAACGACGCCCACACGCCGCGCGAGAGGCGGAAGCAGTCGACCGGCGTGGACGATCCTAGCGCCAGGAAGCGGTGCAGCTGCACGCCGCTCCACTGGAAGCCGCATTTCTCCAACACGTTGCGCGAGGCCGGATTGGTGACGCGCGCGCCGGCATAGAGGTGCTCGTCCTCGAACTCCTCGAAGAAGAAGTCGATCGCGCCGCGCGCGGCCTCGGTGGCAAAGCCCTGGCCCCAGTGCTCAACGCCGAGCCAATAGCCGAGCTCGGCATTGTCGGGCGTGGAGCAGTCGATGCCGACCATGCCGACCGGCCCGGTATCGTGCTCGATCAGGAACACGGTCTCGCTGCCGAGCGCGGCGGTGGCGCGGACGAAGGCGACGGCGTCGTCCTGCGAATAGGGGTGCGGGAGGCGGCGGGTGTTTTCGGCGACGCGGCGGTCATTGGCGAGCTGGGCGATGGTCCTGACATCGGCGAGGGTCGGCCGCCGCAAGGTCAGCCGTTCGGTGGCGACGACACCAGGTCTCGCCTCAGCCAAGGTCGCGCTCGAGAAATCCTGCAACATGTCCGGCTCCGTGAAAGTCACTAAGTCAAAGTGAGCAAGTCAAAAGAAAAGGGGAGGCCGGTTTCCCGCCTCCCCCTTGGAGCCTTCGATCTGTTGTGATCTCTGGACTCCGCCGGTTTGGTAGGACCGGCGGACTCCAATTTGATCCACCGTCTATTCAGCCGCCTCTGCGAGCGGGAGCACCGATACGAAGGTGCGGCCGTTGGCTTTGGCCTGGAACGTGACGCGACCCTCGATCTTGGCGAACAGAGTGTGGTCCGTGCCCATGCCGACATTAAGGCCCGGGTGCCAGGTGGTGCCGCGTTGACGCGCAATGATGTTGCCGGGAATCACAACTTCCCCGCCGAACGCCTTGATGCCGAGGCGCTTACCCTTGGAATCGCGACCGTTGCGCGATGAACCGCCTGCTTTTTTGTGAGCCATGGCTCGTCTCCGAAATCCTGCGTATTTCTAGATCAATTCCTTGACGGAATCATTTCAAAATTTCTCACGCATCAATTCGTGAATTGGCGTGATCGATTTTGCGTTACTCGGCGGCTTCCGCTGCCGGCTCCTTCGCCACCTTCTCCCGCTTCGGACGCGGGCCCTTGGTGGGCTTGGCGCCATCCGTCAGGATCTCGGAGATGCGGAGCACCGTGATCTCGTCGCGATAGCCGCGCTTGCGGCGCGAATTCTTGCGGCGGCGCTTCTTGAACGCGATGACCTTGGGGCCGCGCTTGTGGTCGAGCACCTCGACCGCAACGGACGCACCTGCGACCGTCGGAATACCCAGCACCGGCGTGTCGCCGCCGAGCACCAGAACTTCATTCAGCTGAATGATCGAGCCGACTTCGCCTTCGATCTTGCCTACTTCGAGAACATCATCCGGCACGACGCGGTATTGCTTGCCGCCGGTTTTGATGACTGCGAACATCGTTTTTTTCTCCGTGTTCAATCCCGGCCTCGCGACGGATATCGTCGGGGTCGGCTTTTTGTCAGTCGCTATGGGTTTATGCGAGTTTTGTGCGGGCGGGAGTTATCCCTTTGAAAACCCACGCAAAAACAAGCGGCGCGAGAAACGCCCCGCGCCGGTTGTGGGACTTATAGCCGCCGGCAGGGAAGAGTCAAGGAAAACCGCGAAAAACGTCCGGATTTGAAGGATTTGGGCCTCTTCCGGCGCCTGGTCGAATCTGCGGGATAGCATTGCAACCAACGGGTTCCCTTGCCGTTGTCCTCGCAAATCGACATGCGGGCAAGGGCTTACCATGGCAACAGACGAACTGGTCAAGGCGACGGGCATCGCCCATCACGGCGCGGAGCGGCTGCCGTCGGTGGAGATCGACAGTTTCAACATCGAGATGAAGGACGAGGACGGCTTTCTCGGTGATCGCGCCAGCAAGGGCGCGTTCCGCGACATCCTCGACCGCTGGCGCAAGCCGCTGCGCAAGACCGGAGAGGACCCGTTCGGCAAGGAGCCCTCGGAGGAGATCAGCAAGAAGACGCTGGATGCCATCCTGGTCGGCGACGACACCGAGGCCTCCGCGGTGGTGCACAGCGCGATCGAGGATTTCGCCCAGGAGCTCGCCTATGTCACCCGGCGTTTCCTCAAGACCAAGGCCTGGGCCAAGACCGAGCGCATCGTGGTCGGCGGCGGCTTCCGCGATTCCCGGCTGGGCGAGCTCGCGATCGCGCGCACCGAGATCATCCTCAAATCCGAGGACTTCAAGATCGACATGATGCCGATCCGCCATCACCCGGATGAAGCCGGCCTGGTCGGCGCGCTGCATCTGGCGCCATCCTGGATCTTCGAGGCCTATGACAGCATTTTGGCCGTCGACATCGGCGGCACCAACATCCGTTGCGGCCTGGTCGAGACCAACTGGAAGAAGGCCAAGGATCTGTCGAAGGCCAAGGTCGTGAAATCCGAGCTGTGGCGTCATGCCGATGACGAGCCGACGCGCGAAGGTGCGGTCAAGCGGCTCACCAAGATGCTGAAGGGGCTGATCACGGAAGCCGAGAACGAAGGCTTCAAGCTCGCGCCTTTCATCGGCATCGCCTGTCCCGGCGTGATCAATGCCGACGGCTCGATCGAGAAGGGTGCGCAGAACCTGCCGGGCAATTGGGAGAGCAGCAAGTTCAACCTGCCGGCGAGCCTGATCGAGGGCATCCCCGAGATCGGCGAGCACGACACCGCGATCCTGATGCACAATGACGGCGTGGTTCAGGGCCTCTCCGAGGTGCCGTTCATGCAGGACGTCGAGCGCTGGGGCGTGCTCACCATCGGCACCGGCCTTGGCAATGCGCGCTTCACCAACCGCCGCAAGGACCGGGACACTACGGAGAACGGCAAGAAAAAGGCCAAGGAAAACAACAAGGACAGCGCCAAAAGCGACTAGCTGCGCGTTTTCAAGCGAAGTGGACACCGGTTCGCGTCGAGAAAACGCGCAAAACGGGGAATCTGGAGCCCCGTTCCGATGTCATCGGAACGGAAGAGGGCTCCAGAGTAACCTTGACTGGTTAGGTTAAGGACCGGATTGCGTTGCGGCGCCGAGGCCGCACGCTAGGGTCGAATTGTCGCCTCACCTGGCCGGCGAAGCCGCCCTTCCCAGCCAGTATTGCAATGAGCGGCAAGGGACCGCCAGTGTTTACCGCGTCTGGCGGTCCCACCCCGTTTTTTCGATCGGTGATTCGGACCGCTCCAGCCCCCTTCAGTCCTTGCGGACGCCAGCTTCGGGGGAGCGGCATCTCTCGCAAATCCTTCAAACGGCCCCTGAAATCCGCCGCGAGCGGCATCTTCACCGTCACAGGCCTCGCCAACTTCCGAAAACCGGTCTGATTTTCGCCCCGCGCGCCTTGTCTGGCCAGCCATCCTCGCCTATTAACGCCCCCAACCACAGGGGCCCAGCTCCTACCATGGCGCCTTCAGGAGAGGTGGCAGAGTGGTTGAATGCACCGCACTCGAAATGCGGCATAGGTGCAAGCCTATCGGGGGTTCGAATCCCTCCCTCTCCGCCATCCAGAATAGCCAAAAAAGCTCCGTGAAATCAGCCCGATGCAACCGACGCTCGCTCGGTTCGCTCTGCAAGCACCGTCCGTGCGATCGCCACAAATGCCCGAGCGGCCGGCGATAGCGTCCGGCCCTGGCGCTGGAGCAGCGATACCGGTCGCGTGATGGCCGGTCGTACCAGCGGTCTTGCGATCAGCGTCGGAAATTGGTCGGCTGGCAGCATCGTTGCGGGGAGGATAGCGAGGCCGAGGCCCTGCGCCGTCATGGCGAGCGCGGTGTTGATCAGCGTCACTTCGTAGGTCGGGACGAGGTGCTTGCCCTGCGCGCTCAGCGCCTGATCGATCTGCATCCGGATTCGCGTCTCGCGTCGCATCGCGATCGTTGGCAGTTGCGCCAGTTCCTCCCATGTCAGGGAGCGCCGCGCGGCGAAGTCGGCGGTGCGGCGGCCGATTGCGCTCAGGCGTCCCCGGGTCAGCGTCTCGACCGTCATCTCCGCGAATTCACCTTCCACGCTGCCGATCGCGAACTCCGCATCGCTTGCGATCAGGCGCGGAACGAGATCGTCGGCGGCGACGTCGCGCATGTCGATCTCGATGTCGGGATAGCCCGCGCGGAATTTTGCAAGCACCAAAGGCAGCAGCGCCGATGCGGCGCCGGCAGACGCTACGAACGCGACCCGGCCGGCGCGCGCCTGTGCGAGGTCACGCATGCGCCGTGACAGGCCCTGCGCATCACTCAGCATCCGTTCCGCAGCGTGAAACGCCTCGTCGGCGACCAGCGTCGGCTGCACCGACCGTGTCGAGCGATCGAACAGCTTTACGCCGAGCTGAACCTCGAGTTGCTGGATCAGAAGGCTCGCCGCCGACTGCGTGATTCCCAGCTCACGCGCAGCCCGCGTGATGCTGCGCGTGCGATGGACGGCGGTGAAGGCCCGCAACTGCCGCAATGTCACATTCATAGGCAAAGCTCATGAATTGATGAGTTCTTTCCGGCTTATCTCATAAACGGGCCTGCAATAAAATGCATATTGGGCGGACAACGAACCGCGGCGATGCAAGGGATGGAGATGATGAGGACACAGGTGCTGGTTGTGGGCGCCGGGCCCGTGGGATTGACCGCCGCCATGGACCTGGCCTCACGTGGAATCGACGTCGTCGTCGCAGAGATCCGCCATGCCGGCGATCCGCCCAACGTCAAATGCAACCACGTCTCGGCGCGCTCGATGGAAATCTTCCGAAGGCTCGGCGTCGCCGCCAAGCTGCGCGATGCGGGACTCCCTGCCGACTTCCCGAACGATTGCTCCTACCGGACCACGGCAACCGGCATCGAGCTGTGTCGTATCGACATTCCCTCCCGCGTGCGCCGTTACAGCGCAACCGGTGGCCCCGACACCTGGTGGCCGACGCCCGAGCCGCCGCATCGGATCAACCAAGTCTATCTCGAGCCGATCCTGTTCAGCCATGCTGTCGCACAAGCGCGCATCAAGATTCTGGCGCGTACGGAAATCACCGACATCGAGCAGAACGACGATCATGTGGTCGCGCTGGCGCGCGATCTCGGCAGCGGAAGCTCGCTGCGCATCGAAGCTTCCTTCGTGATCGGCTGTGACGGCAGCCGTTCTCTCGTTCGCAAGTCGATCGGAGCCAGCCTGTCAGGGACACCGGTGATCCAGCGCGTGCAATCGACCTTCATCGAAGCGCCGCAACTCAAGAAATTAATGGGTGCGCACAAGCCCGCGTGGATGGTGCTCTCGCTCAACCCGCGCCGCTCCGGCACCACTGTTGCAATCGATGGTCACGATCGCTGGCTGATCCACAATCACCTCAAGCCCGATGAGCCCGAGTTCGACTCGGTCGATCGCGACTGGTCCATCCGCGCCATCCTCGGCGTCGACGAGCACTTCGAGTACAAGGTTCTCAGCAAGGAGGACTGGGTCGGGCGCCGGCTGGTGGCCGATCGCTTCCGCGACCGCAGGGTCTTCATCTGTGGCGACGCCGCGCATCTGTGGATGCCCTATGCCGGCTACGGCATGAATGCAGGCATCGCGGACGCCGTCGATCTTTGCTGGCAATTGGCGGCGCATCTGAACGGCTGGGCGCCGGCTGCGATCCTCGATGCTTATGAAGCGGAGCGTCAGCCCATCACCGAGCAGGTGTCGCGCTTTGCGATGGATCACGCGATGAAAATGATGGCGCAACGCGGCGGCGTCTCAGTGGAGATCGAGGACGACACACCACGAGGACACGCCGCGCGCGCAGCACTGGCGAGGGCGGCCTACGATCTCAATGTGCAGCAATATTGCTGCGCAGGACTGAACTTCGGCTACTACTACGATGCCTCGCCGATCATCGCCTATGACGGCGAGACGCCTCCGGCCTACGCGATGGGCAGCTTCACGCCCTCCACCGCGCCGGGCGCCCGCGCGCCGCATCTGTTCCTGCGTGACGGACGATCGCTCTACGACGCATTCGGGGACGGATACAGCTTGTTGCGGCTCGACCCGGCGATCGACGTGGCGCCGCTGACATCCGCAGCGGAGACGCGCGGCATGCCGCTGGCGCTGGTCGACGTCACGCCGGACGAGGCGAACGGGGCTTATGCCGAAAAGCTGGTGTTGGTGCGGCCCGATCAGCACATCGCCTGGCGCGGGCAGACTGCGCCAGAAGATGCGCTGGGCTTGTTGGCGCGGCTTACCGGCGCGGTCGCGTAAAGAACATCAAGCTGCCTGCCTGACGACGACGCCAAGCGGCATAGTAGAAAACCCATCGAGGAGGAGAACGTGTTTCACGTTGCAAGGCGCCGCATTCTGGCCGTGCTGACGGCTGCAACCTTCGTCGTGCTGCCGTTCGAGGCTGTCGAGGCAGCCTATCCGGAGCAACTCATCAAGATCGTCGTGACCTTTCCGCCCGGCGGCAGCGCCGACACCGTGATCCGCGCGCTCGAACCGCTGGTCACCGCCGAGCTCAAGCAGGGCCTGGTGATCGAGAACCGCGCCGGGGCCGGGGGCAATATCGGCATGGCTGCGGTCGCGCAGGCGAAGCCGGACGGTTACACGCTTGGCGTGGCGCCGGCGGGTGCGCTGACCGTGAACCCGCATCTCAGCTCGTCGATGCCGTTCGAGCTGAAGGATCTCGCGCCCATCACCCTGCTCGCGGAAATTCCCTTTGTGCTGGTCGCCTCCGCCGACGTACAAGCGCACAATACGGCCGAGACGGTCGCGCTCGCCAAGGCCAAGCCGGGCGCCCTATCGATCGGACATGGCGGCAACTCGACTGCAATGCATTTGACAGCCGCGCTGTTCACGCAGAGGACCGGGATCGCCATGGAGCTGGTCCCCTATCGCGGGACCGCACCGGCAACGGTCGACGTCCTCGCAGGCCATGTGCCCTTCGCGGTGCTGGATATTCCGGCATCGCGGCAATTGATCCTGGAGCGCAAGCTCAACGCGATCGGCGTTTCCTCAGCGCGCCGTCTTCCGTCCTTGCCCGATGTGCCGACGCTCGCGGAGAGTGGCCTTGCGGGCTTCGAATCTGTCGGTTGGTTCGGGCTCGTTGCCCCCGCAGGTACGCCTGCCGATGTCATCGGTAGGCTGAACGAAGCCTTCACGAAAGCGCTGAAGGACCCATCGGTGGTCGAGAAGATCAGGACGCTTGGCGCGGAGCCTGCGCCGATGTCGCCCGAACAGTTCGCTCGCTTCATCCAGAACGAAAGCGCGAAATGGGGCAGGCTCATCAGCGAGGCCGGGATCAAGGCAAACTAGCCGTCACGCGACCACTGTCCTGTTAGCAGAGGCGTTGCGCGCTAATCGACAACTCGTTACTCCCGCAGCCGGGCGATGTTAGGTTGAACCTGCGAGCGGCGGGATCCGACCTAGCAATGTCCGGCCATCAGGCGGGCACGAGGTGATCCAATACGATGTTCGAAAAGACCTACCGCGACCGCCTCGAGGCTGATCTTGCGCAATGGGAAGCCGATGGCGTGATTGCGCCGGCGGCGGCGGCCTCGATCCGCAATGCGCTGCCGCCGCTGCCTGCGGGCATCAACATCGCCGTGGTCGTCGGCATCGTCGGCGGTCTGTTGATCGCGGCCGCGTTCCTCGCCTTCGTGGCGGCGCACTGGACCGAGATCGCGCGGCTGTTGCGGTTCGCGATCCTGCTTGCCGGCATGGTCGTCACCGGCGGCCTCGGGGCCTGGTTCGCTGCGCGAGGCCGCGACGTTCTCGCCGATCTCTGCGCCAGCGTCGGTGCGATCATCTTCGGTGCGGGCATCGCGCTGGTCGGCCAGATGTATCATCTCGGCGACGACTTTGCCGGCGGCATGCTGCTGTGGTCGATCGGCGCGTTCGCCACGGCGCTGCTGACCAGCTCGCGCGGTGCTCTCGCGGTCGGCCTCGTCGCCGCCGGCATATGGACCTGCATGCGGACTTACGACGCGCCCGACGTCCTGCATCTTCCGTTCGTGGCGGTCTGGCTGATTGCAGCAGTTCTCGCCTTCGCCTGGAATTCGCGCGCCGCCGCTCATCTCGTCGCGCTCGCGGTGTTGCCGTGGTGGATCGCGACGTCGCTCCGCTTCGAGTTCGACGGCGCCCAGCCGTCCTTCGTGCTCGCCGACGGCGCCGCCCTGCTGTTCGGCGCCGGGCTCGCGCTCGCAGCTTGGCCCTCGCCGAGGGCGCTCCGCCTCGGGACCGTCCTGTCGATCTACGGGGCGTTTTCGTTGGCCGGCGTCGCCGTCCTGGAGGTGGCGACCGTCGACGACATCATTCGCTTCAGGAGCAACACGGTATCCGCCCAGCCGATTTGGGCGATCCTGTGCGGGGCCGCGGGGGTGATCCTCGCCCTCGTCTCCGCCATGCTCACGAAGCGCGCAGGCGAAATCCTCGCATCATGCGCGATCGGGCTCGTGCTGCTCGCTGCGCCGATTTGGCCGGTCTCCACGGCCGGCGAGCCCTGGTTCGCTTACGCCGCGCTGCTTTGCGCCATGCTGTGCCTCGTCGTCTCCGGTGTGCTCGATGACGTGCGCCCGCGGATCGCCGCCGGCTGGCTCGGAATTGCCGGCGTCATCGCCGGCATCACCTGGGCGGTGCACGGCTCGTTGCTGCGCCGCTCGGCCTTTCTTGCGGGGGCCGGAATCATTGCCGTGGTCTTTGCCACCGCGCTCAATCGCATGCTGCCGAGGGCTGAGCGATGATCGGTACCATCACTGGACTCTGGCAGCGCATTCCGAAAGCCGTGCTGTTCAGCGTCGCTGTGCTGCTGCAATGCTTGCTGCTGGTCCTGATGGTCGCCGACCGCATGCAGATCCTGCGCGAAGGCGTTGAGGTGACCTTGCAGACGCAGCCGGTCGATCCCCGCGATCTCCTGCGCGGCGACTATGTCGTGCTCCGCTACGACATCTCGCAAGTGCCGGCCGGCGCGCTCGCCGGCAAGCCGGCCGACGCGCGCCATCCGATCGTGTTCGTCAAGCTCGCGCCCAATGCCAACGGCCTTTACGCGGCGGTCTCGGTGCACGCCGAGCCTGTGCCGGTCACGGCTCCCGACGTACTGATCCGCGGCCGCGTCGCCAATTACGGTGGCGCCTGCGGCTCGGGCCGGCACACCTTCTGCGACAACTTGCCGATCAAATACGGCCTGGAGAGCTACTTCGTCCCCGAAGGCGAGGGCAAGAAGCTCGAGCAGGCCCGCAACCAGCAAAAAATCCGGGTCGTCGCCGCCGTGCTCCCCTCAGGCCGCGCCGCCATCAAGCGGCTGCTGCTCGACGGCGAGGCGGTCTATGAGGAGCCGCTGTATTAGAGCGCGGCCGGCGCCGCCTTCAACGCCCGCCGCAGCACGTCCCAGACGCGGGGATCGTTCATCTGCGCCACGTTGAAGCGCATGAAGTGCTGGGACGTTTGCGACACGCTGAACACGTTGCCCGGCGCGAGCACGACATCCTGCTCCAGCGCCGCGCGCGCGACCTGCGCGGCGTCCTGTCCGCCCGTAAGGCGGCACCAGAGGAAGAATCCGCCGCGCGGCATCAGCCATGGCTCCAGCCCCAACGCCTGAAGTTTTCGCGCGACGTCGCGGCGCGTGCGCGTGAGCTTTTGCCTGAGCTCGTCCATGTGCTTGCGATAGCTGCCGCCAGCCAGCACCTTTGTGATGATCTCGGTCGCGGCCGGGCTCGGGCCGCCAAAGCTGGTTGCGACCTGGAGGTCGACGAGATGCTCGATCCAGTCGGCACGCGCGGCGATGTAGCCTGAGCGTACCGAGGCCGACAGCGTCTTGGAGAAGCTGCCAATGCGGATCACGCGGGTGAGCCCGTCGAGCGCGGCAAGGCGGGGCGAGCGCTCCGGCTCGAAATCGCCGAAAATGTCGTCCTCGATGATGGTGAGGTCGTGCGCCGCGGCCGCTGTCAGCAGCCGGTGCGCGGTCGCAAGCGACATCGTCGCGCCGGTCGGATTGTGCAGCGCTGAATTGGTGATGTAGAGCCTGGGACGTTCGGCGCCGAGGATCTGTTCGAAGCGTGCAACGTCCGGGCCCGACGGCGTATAGGGCACGCCGATGATCCTGGCCTGATGCGCCCGCAGCAGCGCGCGGAAATTGAAATAGCAGGGATCGTCGACCAGCACCGTGTCGCCGGGACGCAGCAGGAAGCGGGAGACGAGGTCGGCGCCTTGTGTGCCCGAGCCCGTCAGCATGAGCTGATCGACCGACGCGGGAATCGAATCCTCGGCAAGGCGCGCGAGCAGCAGCCGGCGCAGCGAAAGGCCGCCGCGCGTGCTGCCATAGTCCGTCAAGAGATCCGCATCGGTGCGCGCAAGGGCACGGACGGCGCGGCGCAAGGCCGCTTCCGGCATCCACTCCGCCGGCAGCCAGCCGCAGCCGGGCTTCGGAACCGCGGCGTCGGCATCGAGCGATTGCCTGGAGACCCAGAACGGATCGACCTCCCGGTCGCGCCGCGGCCCGGCTTCGGCCAACGCAAGCGGCGGCATGATCGTCGGCGAGACATAGAAGCCGGAGCCGCGACGGGCGCGGATCAGGCCTTCGGCCGCCAGGCGATCATAGGCTTCGACGACGGTCGACGGCGACACACCCATCGTGGCGGCCAGGCTGCGGACCGATGGCAGGCGGTCGCCGGCACTGAGCGCGCGGCCGGCGATCTTGGCGCGGATCGCGCTCATCACATCAATCGTCCGCGTGCCGCCGCGTCCCTTCGATGGCGCTCCGATGTCCAAGGTGTATCACCTTCCATACCCATACAGATTTGCCGGATTGTCTGTATTGTGACTGGCCGTGCCACCGCCGACGGCCGAGTATCGCGATACTCGAAAGGCGGAACGGACATGCAATCTGCGGGGAGCGGCTGGGGCAACGGCCTGCTCGGCGTCATCATCTTCAGCGGCTCGCTGCCGGCGACGCGCGTCGCGGTCGGCGGCTTCTCCGCGCTGTTCCTGACATCGGCCCGCGCGGTCATCGCGGCGCTGATCGGTGTGGCCGTGCTCGGCGTGCTGCGGCAGGCCCGGCCGCAGCGAGCGGATCTCGCCTCTCTCACCATCGTCGCCATCGGCGTCGTGGTCGGCTTCCCGCTGCTGACGGCGCTCGCGCTCCAGCACATCACCTCGGCCCGTTCG
Source organism: Bradyrhizobium sp. AC87j1 (assembly GCF_002936975.1). Lineage (NCBI taxonomy): Bacteria > Pseudomonadati > Pseudomonadota > Alphaproteobacteria > Hyphomicrobiales > Nitrobacteraceae > Bradyrhizobium > Bradyrhizobium sp. AC87j1. The sequence continues at coordinate 8,693 of NZ_PTFE01000057.1, read as the reverse complement.
ATCGTCTTCATCGGCCTGTTGCCGCTCTCGACCGCGGTCTTCGCCGTGCTGCGTGGCGGCGAGCGGCCGCAATCCTTGTTCTGGCTGTTCGCGATCCTCGGCAGCGCCACGGTAGCCGGCTTTGCCTTGTCGAACGGCGGTTCGGCCTCGCTCACCGGCGATCTCTTGATGGTGGCCGCGATCGTGCTGTGCGGCCTCGGCTATGCCGAAGGCGCCGCATTGTCGCGCCGGCTTGGCGGCTGGCAGGTGATCTCCTGGGCGCTCCTGCTCGCGCTGCCGCTGATGGTGCCGGTCGCGTTTCTGACCTGGCCGGCGAGCTGGAGCGGCGTCAGCGTGCCCGCCTGGATCGGGCTCGCTTACGTCTCGATTTTCAGCATGTTCGTCGGCTTCATCTTCTGGTACCGCGGCCTTGCGATCGGCGGCATCGCGCGTGTCGGCCAGTTGCAGCAGCTCCAGCCGTTCTTCGGTCTCGCGCTCGCCGGCCTGCTGCTGCACGAGCCCGTCGCCTGGAGCATGATCGTCGCGACCGTCCTCGTGGTCGCCTGCGTGTTCTTCGCGCGCCGGTTTGCGTGAGGCTTGTGCCTCACGCCTGCCCCATCACCGTCTTCGTCAGCGCGCCCTTTGCAAACTTCTTCAGCGGCATCGGCTTGCCGAACAGGAAGCCCTGCACGAGATCGAAGCCGAGCTCGTTGGCGGCGACGAGGTCGGCGCGGCTTTCGACCCCCTGGGCCACGCTGCGCGCGCCAAAGCCCTGCGCGAGCTCGACGATGTGACGGCACACCGTGCGCTTCAACCGGTCACTGCCGCTGCCGGTGACGAATTGCCGGTCGGCCTTCAGCTTCACGAAGGGAACTTTGTCCCGCTCCATCAGCGCCGGCCAGTTGGCGCCGAGATTGTCGATCGACAGGCCGATATTGTGTAGCCCGACCTCGCGCGCGACCTCGGTCAGGTGATCGAGATCGCGGATCGCCTCCTCGCTGTCGATCTCGACCGTCAGTCCGCCGAAGGCCGGATGCGTCGGCACGCGACGGCAGAGATCGCGCACCGCCTGCGGCTCCTTCAGATAAGACGCGGGCAGGTTGATCGAGAGATCGACCGGGGTTTGCTGCTCCAGCAGATAGTGCCAGTCCCGTATCGCGCGCTCGATCACGAATTCGGAGAGGTCACGCAGATGCGGATCGCGCTCTTCGGGAATGAAGTAAGCCGGCGGCACCACGCCCCAGGTCGGATGCCGCATCCGCACCAGCGCCTCGGCACCGCAGCGGATCAGCGTGCGCGCGTCGATCTTGGGCTGGTACCAGAGCTCGAGCCAGCCGGCATGCAGGGCCTCGCCGACATGCACGGCGGGACTGGGCGCCGGCTCTTCCGGCAGCAGCATGGCGATGCGCTCGCGCAGCGTTTCCGCCGCAAAGGGCGTGGTCAGCGGCGGCAGCATGGCAAGGCCATATTCCTCGCCGACCTGCCGCACGGCCTTGACGATGATCGACTCGCGGGCGCCGACGGCGAGAACCTTGCCGGCATATGCCTCGCGCACCAATATTTCGAGGAATCTTCCCGGCTCGATGCCGTCGGCGGCGACGCCGAGCAGGATCAGGTCCGGCAATTCGGTGGCGAGCACGGTTTGCAGCTCGTCCGAACTGGCGCATTCGCTGGTGACGAAGCCGAGGTCCTCCAGCACCTCGCTGAGGAAGGCGCGCAGATGCCGCTTGCTATCGGCCACGCAGGCGCGCGGCGTTACCTTTCGTCGTCCGAAGGTCACAGGCCTTCGTCCGACGAGTTCAACCATCCCATCGTTCATCAACACCACTCCCGTTCCGTGACGGTTTCTTAAACGCCGAGCGTGGGTTCAAATAAGGAGAGCTTCACATCGTTCTTGAATTATTTGAGTAACGTTAAACCCTGCAATTCGAGCTAATTTGTCGACAGACTCTTCGCAAAGAGTTCGCATACCCGAGCACCACGCGCGCAAGGACTGCCAGCGCACGCGAAATGTCTCTCGCGCGATGAAAGCTGCGCCCTGCTCGCCGGTGGATCTAGGTGAGCGATGAAGATGTGTGTCCTTTCGAAGCAACGACGCGACCAGCGGAGATTAATTTCCGGCGTTTCTTCGGGGTGTGCGCCCGCTCGTGCGCGACGAAGACGGTGAACAGGACCGCATCGTCCGCGGTGGGAGGGCTGCGTTGCGGTGGTAGCTCTCCCCGATGGCTTTGCGGTGCATCGGGAGCGAGCGACGGCGACGTTCGAAGGATTCGCCTTCGCGCGATGCGCGCAAGTTTCGCTTTCGCTCGTGACGGTTCTGCGACACCGCGTCCCGGCCCGCGGCTGCAAATGTGAAACACATCACACGTGCATTGCTGCACCTGCGCTATTGCTCGGCACAGCCGGTGGTGGGCTGTCGAGGATTACGACAATGACGATGCGGCGAATGATGTATTGGTGGTTCAGGGTCGTGATGTCAGGGCGATTTCTCGATCGCTTCCTGTGCCTGCCGCGTGCGCAATAAAGCATGACCGGAAAAGCGTGCAGCGGTTCGCGCGATATCAGGTCTGCCCGATCAATTTGCGAAACGCCGCCGCGCCGTCCTGCACCACGTCGCGGCCCTTCCAGGCCAGGTAGGTCAGCTTGCCGCCGAGCGTGTCGTGGCTGCGCAGCCGGCGCGAGCCGAGAATGTGGCCGACATTGGACGGGAAGCGGCTCACCTCGGCGGACACCAGCGCCGCGATCGCATCCATCAATTGCTGGAGCCGAATTCCCCATTCGCAACCCTCGATGCCGTCGATGCGCACCTTGAGTGCATATTCGGTGTCGTAGATCTCGGCGAGCAGGTCGCGGGCGACCAGCACCCGATTGTGCCGGAGTGCGATCCGAAGCGCGAGGCGCTTGTCGTCGAGCCGGTCGAGCACCATGGGAATGACGCAGGCATAGGGCGTCGCGGCGACATCGGTGACGCTCTTGCTCGCAGCGGCCTTGGTGGCGAGACGCGCCAATTGCCAGGGCATCGTCAGGCGCCTCGCCACCAGCGCCAGCGCGAAGGGCAGCGCGTCGGGATGAGCTTTCTTGAAGGCGTCGAGCTGCGCGGTGATCTGGGCAACCCGGCCGTCGTCGAATTTCGCGATCTTCTCAGGCAGCTTTTCGTTGAACTTCGGCAGCGCATCGCCCGCACGCAGCACGTGTTGCATCTTCCTGACGTCGTCGAAGGCGGTGCGTGAGGCGGTGTATTGCGCGAGCTTGCCGCGCGCGAATTCGGTGCTCTCCACTGATGCGAAGGTGCTCTCGAGCACTTTGACGACCTTGGTCTGGAAGGTCGAGGCGACCTTCAGGACTTCCTTCGGGTTGTTGGCGGCGACCTGGTCGTTGATCGCCTTGATGTAGTCGCGTGCCATGGTCGGCAGCAGGTCGCGGCAGATCCACTCCCAGATCGGGGTGAGGGTGTTGCGCGAGATCCGCCCCATATTGGCGTGCTCGGGCGCGCCGTCGATCAGGAGCAGCTCGAGCGGCGCGAAGAAATAGCGCGATGGGCTGGTGGCGCGCGCCTGGGTCGATCCGTCCTTGCGAAACTCGGCGCGCAAGCGCGACTGGATGTCGGACGAGCCGGGCATGTCGATGCCGCACAGCTCGAGCCGTTCGAGTTCGCTGAGCAGACAGCTGCGCGACAGCGGCGTCAGCCTCTGCAGGAATTCCGACAGCCGATCGATCTCGTTCATGGCACGCAATCTTTCGCAGCGTTTCCCGCGGGCGTGCGGGCCCAATGCGTGGAGGCATTTGCGCGCTCTCAACTTCCCCTCAGAGAAGCAAGTCGCCGTTAATTAATCCGTAAAAACCGGGGGGGGGAGGCGTCGGAGCGAAGGCAGCGGTTAAGGACGATTTCGCCTGTCTGCCCAAGTTTTTGGCGAAAAACTCAACCCTGGCGTGGGCCGGCGCCGCCAAACGCAAGCACAAATTGTGCCGACGTCACCACTTAAACGCAAAACCGACAAAATCACCGTAGTCTTACGGAGCAGAAAGTTAATCACAGACCGCTCCCGGTTCCGCTAAACGAGTGACATGGGGTCACAGAATGATACGGCCACCGATTCGCGGCCGTCGGAATGGTACGAAAGCAGCGCTGCTCCAACTGAAGAGCTCGATTTCGTCCGCTTGAGCGCCGCCCGGGCCAAGGCCGCCGACGAAATGGCCGCTGCCATCGCCCGCGAACTCAACGGCCCCCTGACTGCGCTGCTGCTCTACATGGGCGAGATCAAGCATCACAGCGACCAACTCGCGCCTGTGACCGGCGACCGCGCCTATTTGCAGCGGGTGGTCGAGAACGCGCTGGCACAAACCGAGCGCGTTTGCGGCCTGGTCAAGCAGCTTGCCGGTCCCCACAAGGGGGGCTTGTCGATCCCGTCCAGCGCCGAGGACGCGGAATCGAAGGCCGTCCGCGCCCAGCAGGCCCAGCGCGTGCCGAGCGCCGAACTCCTCAGCCTGTCGGGTCAGAAGCGGCTGACCAAGCGCGAGCGCGAGGTGCTGAGCCTGATCAGCGAAGGTTATTCGAACAAGCAGGGTGCGCTTCGAATGCAGATCAGCCCGCGCACGTTCGAGAGCCATCGCGCCGAGGCTATGCGCAAGCTCGGTGCGCGCAACACCGCGGATCTCGTCCGCGCGGCGCTGCTGCACTCGATCGACTGAGGCTGGTGTGTTGCATCGCCGGCCGGCGATGCGGACAAGGCCCCGAGAGATCTCCCGGGACGTCTTAAAAACCCGATCGCGCTCAGAAATAATCTTCGGCGAAGGGACGCGCGCGCGAGACGGGACGCAGCGGCTTGATCTCTTCCTTCGGCCCGTTCGGGATGATCGTGATGGTCCAGCGGGGCGGCATGCTCGATTCATGCTCCAGCACCGAACGCACGAAGCCGGTCACCGTGGACTCGCCAGCCCTCACCGTCGCCATGCGGCCGTTGAACTGTGCAATACGGAAGCGGCGAACCTCTTTCTGGTCCGCGGTCTCGTAGGTGAACATGGAAACCCTCCTGGTTTCCGGCGACTATCGCCACCTATGATTAGCCATCTCTAAAAATCCCAAGCCGTAGAAGTACGGCGGGTTTCGCGCGGTTTGGACTAGCCCTGCGGCTCCTGTGCGCGCGCGGCGGCATAGGCGGCGTCCATCAGGTCGAGGAGATCGCGGAATTCGCCATCGCCGAGCCTCTCTGCGGACTTCTCCACTCGCAGCGCCAGCGCCGCGAGCCTGACATAGCCGAACGTCCCGGCCGCGCTCTTCAGCGAATGCGCTTCGCGCGCGATCCTGGCGTGGTGCTGCGCCAGCGGGAGCGTGCGGAACAATTGCAGGCGCGCGGAGGTCTCGCTCCAGAATACATCGCGCACTTCACAGGCACCGTCCTCGCCGATCTCGCACACCAGTGCTTCGTAAGCGCGCGGCTCGCGCGCAGGCTCGGCATCGAGCGCCTTCTGCGCGGGCGCGACGGTGACTTCAAACATGGGCCTGCTGCCTTGATCACGGGTCATTTGTCGCGCGGCACGTCCCGGCGCGAGGGCTGCCCCGTGTCTACGGCATTCGAATTTCAGTTCCGGTAGCAGGACACTAGGTGTTTGCAGGCCGGCATTAGCAGGCAGTTTACCATGGGCGTGCGGCGGTCAGCGCGCGCCGAGCAGCCGGTCGTACTGGGCCTTCACGGTGGCGTAGCATTCGCACGCCGTCTGGCGCAGGCCGTCGAGGTTGGTGATCTGGATGTGCCCGCGGCTGTAATGGATGAAATTGGCCTGTTGCAGGGTGTTGGCGACCAGCGACACGCTGTTGCGCCGTGCCCCGATCATCTGCGCCATGGCCTCCTGGGTCAGCAGCAGCCGGTAGTCGCCCGAGAGGTCATGCGTGTGCAACAGGCAGCGCGACAGCCGCGACTCCACGGGATGGGCGGCATTGCAGCCTGCCGTCTGCTGGACCTGGGCGTAGACCGCCAGCCCGTGGCGCGTCAGCAACGTGCGCAGGGTGCTGCTCTGGTCGGCGGCGATCCGCAGCCGGTCGAGATCCATCACCGACGCGACGCCCGGAACCAGCACGATGGCGGTGTTCAGCGCGGACGCATCGCCCATGGTCGAGAGCGTCCCGAGCAGGCTGTCTCGGCCGATCATGGCGACTTGCACATGCTCGCCCTTGGCGAGCTTCACCACCAGCGAGATGACGCCGCGGTGGGGAAAATACGCGCGCGTCAGCGTCTCGCCGGTCTCGACCAGTACCGCCTCATGGGGCAGGTCGACTGTTCGCAGGTGCGGGCGGATCGATTCATAGTCGTCTGCCGACAGTGCGGACAGGAAGCCGTTGGTTGAGCGCACCATCGTTTCCAAAAGCTGCCTCCCGTTCCCGCGCCATCGAATCGCGATAGACGAAATCACGCCCAGCACGCGTAAGTTCCATCATGTTCACGTCGGGATATATTGGCAATTGGGACAAGTTGTCCGACCACGGCAGCGGTCCTGCCACGCTGCGTGCACGCCGGCATACAGTTGATTGCACCGAGCTGTCGTCACGGCACGGTTCCGACCAGGCGGAGGTGGTGGGCTTTCACGGCCGAATAGCAGTCGCAGGACGTCGTCTCGAGCGCCCGTAGATTGAGGATTTCAATCTGGCCACGGCTGTAGTGAATGATGCCGGCCCGCTGCAGCGCATGCGCGACCAACGAGACGGCATTGCGCCGTACGCCCAACATCTGCGCCAGCGCCTCCTGGGTCAGCGGCAGGATTTCACTGTCCGAGAGATCGCGGGCACGCAGGAGCCAGCGCGCGAGCCGCGCCTCGACCGGGTGCAGCGTATTGCAGAGCAGCGACTGCTGCGCATGCGCGAGCAAGGCTTGCTCATGACGGACCATCAGCTGGCGAAACGGCGCGCTTGCGGCAGCGACCGTACGGAAAGCTGCGATTTCCAGCACGGAAGCAGTCCCTGGGAACAGCACGACCGCGTCCGTCGGCGCGATGCCGCCGGCAAGCGCCGCGCCGCCACCGACGACACTGTCGCGGCCCAGCATCGCCACCTCGATCATCTGTCCTTCGGACAGGCCCACCGTGATCGAAACGGATCCGCTATGCGGGAAGTAGACATATCTCAGCGCAGCACCCGCCTCGCACAAGACAGATTTCCTGACCATTTCGACTGTCGCGAGATGCGGGCGCAGCAGATCGAGATCTGCCGCGTCGAGCATTTGCAGCAATTGGTTGGACGGGCGGCCGCTCGCAATCATCGAAGGTCAATCCGGCGTGTTCGATGTACGATCGGTGTAAAGCCCGTTCGTCATCCAGTTGCGCGGTGACAAAAACATATTGTAAAGGTTGTGGCGCTGTCCATATACCCGTTAGAGGGCGGACAGGCTGCGGCATTTGCGGCGGAAATAAGAATGGCGCGCTGATTCGCTCATGAGCCTGTGCGCTGGTCCTGCAGGGGTTGCGCAGGAAAAAGCTGCAAGGGGGCTTTCATGAGCCGGAAGCATTGCATCCGCGCTGCGATCAGACGCCGGTCGACCCGTGCAGTCTCGTCCGTTGGACCAGCATTACAGCCATCCAATATTGCCTTGAAACCTGGCGTCGGGTGGCCGCAGATTTCGCGTTCATCTTCCCCGCGCCGCCAATGACATTCGCGACCGCCCATTTTCGACTGAAAGCAAAGGAGAACGGCGTGCCCCACGGTTCAATTATTGAATCGCCAAAACGGGAAACTCAAATGGGGACAGAAGGTCTGCGCCATATTCTCGTTGTCGACGACGACCCGATGGTCTGCATGGCCATCGAGGTCTATCTCCAGCGCAACAATTTTCGGGTAACGATTGCCGAAGGAGGTGAAGCCGGACTGCGCGCGCTCGAACACCAGCAATTCGATCTGATGATCATCGATATCTTCATGCCGCACATGCGCGGGTTCGAATCGATCCGGCTCTTTCACGAGCGGGCGCCGGTCATTCCGCTGATCGCGGTGTCCGGCTACGCCTTTGCAAATCTGAATTCGCCTGCACCCGATTTCCTCCGGATGGCGCTTGAGCTCGGTGCAGCACGCTGTCTGCGCAAGCCGTTCACACCGCACGCGCTGCTCGCCGCCATCAACGATTGCCTGGCGGAGCATCGTCCCGATGGCGACATCGCCTCGGCCGCGCGGTTGGGTTAGCGCGGCGCGGGCCGCCATGGCCACAGGGTAACCGTTCGTTTACCGCATCTGCGGACCACGCAGATCGCGCCGCCAACGCGAACCGAGGGGCGCGACTGCGCCTCCGGTTGCGGACGGCGCGGTTCGAGTCCCGCAGGCCGTCGCTATCGTCCTTCAAGAGCAGGATTTTCCGGCGCGCTTCGCCCGCTGTTATCGGCCCGTTTACCTCACGCGTCCCCGCAGTTGCGGCGCGGAGCCGGTTTTGCCGAAAAGCGCGGCCGCATGCGGGCGAACCGCAAACTTCTCTTCAATATCCGTATTAGGACGGAGGATGAAATTAACGGGACTGTGAAAAGGGATGTCTAACGATCGAGCATAGGGCTTCCGTCCGTGCCAAAGGTGGCGCAGGCGCCGAAGTCCAGGGTCAGGTCAGTAAGGCGTAGCTCATGGATGATCTGTTGCGGGAGTTTTTGACGGAGACCAGCGAGAGCCTGGACACCGTCGACAACCAGTTGGTGAAGTTCGAACAGGAGCCGAACAACGCCAAGATCCTGGATAACATCTTCCGCCT
>NZ_PTFE01000056.1:0-53239 GCF_002936975.1 Bradyrhizobium sp. AC87j1 | reverse complement strand
CCAGCAAACGAGCCCCCCTTTTTCCAGGCGCCGGTCGCCAAACCGTCCCAATCCACCTTCCATCGCTCGCTCCATCGGCACACCCCTCCCGATGGATTCAGACTTCAGATGACTTGGCAACCCGCCGCCGGCCCCAGATGTGTGAACATGCTAGGGACAAGCCCGGGCATGACAGCGGAGAAGGTGCCGGAAGCCGTGGCGCGCGGTGTGCAGCCAACTGATCCCACTTAACGTATTCACCACGCCCGAAATTCCGGGTCCCTCCCAGCCGCGAATTCCGCTATTGAGGGGCGCGGCAATCGTTCCGACCGTCCGGCGGGCATTCCGCGCAATCGACCCGTCTCGCCGGCGTATGGTTCTTCGATGCAGCTCTATCTTCCGATCGCCGATCTTCCCGTCAACGTCTTCCTGGTGCTCGCCATGGGCGCCGCGGTCGGCTTCGTCTCGGGGATGTTCGGAATCGGCGGCGGCTTCCTGATGACGCCGCTGCTGATCTTCATCGGCATCACGCCGGCGGTCGCGGTCGCCTCGGTCACGAGCCACATCGCGGCCTCCTCCTTTTCCGGCGCGCTGTCTTATTGGCGGCGGCGTGCGATCGATCCGGCGCTGGCGAGCGTCCTGCTCTGCGGCGGCGTGACCGGCACGGCGCTCGGCGTGTGGACCTTCACGCAGCTTCGCGCGCTCGGCCAGCTCGATCTGATGATCGCGCTCTCTTATGTGGTGCTGCTCAGCACCGTCGGCAGCCTGATGTTCTCGGAAGGGCTGCGCGCGCTGATGAGGACCCGGCGCGGCGCGCTGCCGCCACGACGCACGCACAACTGGATCCACGGCCTGCCGCTGAAGATGCGCTTCAAGCGCTCGAAGATCTATCTCTCGGTCATCCCCGTGGTGATCGTCGGCATCATGATCGGCTTCATCGGCGCCATCATGGGCATCGGCGGCGGCTTCATCCTGGTGCCGATCATGATCTATCTGCTCAGGGTGCCGACCTCGACGGTGATCGGGACCTCCATGGTCCTGACGCTCGTCACGATGCTGTTCGCGACCATGCTGCATGCGGTGACCAATCACCTCGTCGACGCCGTGCTGGCACTGATCCTGATGGTCGGCGGCGTCACCGGCGCGCAGTTCGGCGTCCGCGCCGGGCAGAAGATCCGCGGCGAGCAGCTGCGGCTGCTGCTCGGCCTCCTGATCCTCTCGGTCGGAATCCGCTTCGCGATCGAGCTGGTGATCCGGCCGGAGGATCTCTTCACCATCCGCGAACTGGGAGTGAGCGGATGATGCGCGCAGCTCTCGCACTCCTGCTCGTCCTGCTGCTCGGCTCCGCCGCGCGCGCCGAGCGGCTGATCGTCTCGGTCTCCAACCACCGCGTCACGGTGACACCGAACTATTCCGGCGAGGAGCTGGTGCTGTTCGGCTCGGTGGAGAAGGACGCGACGTCGCCCGCCGATCGCACCGCCTATGATCTCGTCGTCACCGTGATGGGCCCGCGCGCCGACATGGTGACGCGGCGGAAAGAACGCACCTTCGGCATCTGGATCAACACCGACTACCGGCAGTTCCTGCAGGTGCCGAGCTATCTGGCGCTGTTCGCCAACCGGTCCTTCGACGCGATCACCTCGCCCGAGATCGCGCGGCGGCAGCAGATCGGGCTGAACAACGTGCTGCTGACGCAGCGGGTCGGCGGCGATTATGCCGACGTGGTGCCGAACGACGCTTTTCGGTCCGCGTTTATTCGCTTGCGCACCCAGCGCGGGCTCTATCGCGAAGATCCGAGCGCCGTCACGTTCCTGACGCCCACCCTGTTCCGCACCGGCATTCCACTGCCCGCGGAGGTGCCGATCGGAACGTACGAGGTCGAGATCAAGCTGTTCGCGAACGGCGCGTTCATCAGCAAGACCGAGACCGCCTTCGAGATCGTCAAGGTCGGCTTCGAGCAGTTCGTCGCCACCACCGCCAGGCAGAACGGGCTGATCTACGGCCTCGTCACCGCCGCGATGGCCCTGATGACGGGATGGATGGCGTCGATTGTTTTTCGGAAGGATTGAGAGGCGCTGCGGGCCACTCACTCGCCGTCATGCCCGGGCTTGTCCCGGGCATCCACGTTCTTACGCGCGACGACAAAGACGTGGATGGCCGGGTCAAGCCCGGCCATGACGAAATCGAGAGGTATGCGGCAGCTACGGCGCCTGGATCACCGTCGGTACGCCCGGCTCCAGCAGCCGCAGCCGCATTCCGAAACCAAGCACGTCGAACGTCTTGCGCAGATCCTCGCTGTTCTGGCGGAAATGCGCCCAGCCTTCGGTATGCACGGGCACGATCGTCGCATCGGGGAAGGCGCGCGCCGTCTCGATGGTGTCGTTGGTGTCCATGGTGAGGTGGAACGGCCCGCGCGTCTGCGCGGCGCCCGCGAAGGGCAGCACCACGCCGCATTTGAAGCGGCGCGCGACTTCGGCGACGCCGTCGAACCAGGTGGTGTCCCCGCTGATATAGACCGTGCTGGTGTCCTTCCGGCTCGACGCCACCACGAAGCCGATGACGTCGCCCGACAGCGGCTCGATGCCAGCCGGGCCATGGCGCGCCGGCGTCGCGGTGATGGTCAGGGTGTTGCCGTCGCTATCCTTCAGATGCGTCGTGCTCCAGGGCGCAAGGCCCTCGACATGACCACCGAGGCGCTTCGCGCCCGCCTCCGTCGTCAGCACGCGCTTGACCTTATGGAGATAGTCGCGGCCGGAATGATCGAGATTGTCCGAATGCTGGTCGTGGCTGAGCAGCACGGCATCGACCGGGCCGATCGCGTCGGCTTTCAACGCGGGACCGATGGTTTTCTCCAGCGTCACATGCGGCAGCTGGTAGGCGCCGGGCGCATCGAAGGTCGGGTCGGTGAGCAGGCGGAAGCCGTCGATCTCGATCAGCGCGGTCGGGCCGCCGATCAGGGTGATGGAAATGGGCACGAGAGAACTCTCCTCTTACGAGACAGGCTTTGCAGGCCGCGTCACCAGATAGATGCCGAGCGCGACCGGGATGATCCCGAGCAAATCGCGCGCCTCGACGTGCTCGCCGAGCACGAGATACGCGAACAGCATGCCGAGCGGCGGCATCAGGAAATGATAGGCGCTGGCGGCGGTGGCGCCGCATACTTTCAGGAGGTGAAACCAGAGCCAGTAGGCAAGGATCGAGCCCCCGAGCACGAGGAAGGCGAAGGCGCCGAGCAGGCCCGGCGTATAGTCGATCGCGTGGATGTCGGCGAAACTGAACGCGATCGGCGTCAGTGCGAGACCGGCGGCAAGGTTCTGCACGCCATTGCCGATCCACAAGGAGCCCTTCGGCGCGAGCAGCTTGAACAGGATGGTGCCAGCGACGAGCGAGGCGAGCGAAGCCAGCGTGAAGACGATGCCGTGCAGCGAATCCGTGCCGACCGATAGGCGATGCCAGACGATCAGGGTCACGCCGGTGATGCCGAGCAGCAGGCCGCCCGCCTTGCGCCACGTCATGCCTTCGCCGAGCAGCAGGGTCGCGAGCGCCGCGGTGAAGACCGGATTGGCCGATACGATCAGGCCGCCGAGGCCGGCGGAGACCGATTGCAGGCCGGTGTAGCCGAGCCCGAGATAGAGCGCGTTGTTGGCAATCCCAAGTACGGCGAAGATCGCCGCATCGCGCCAGGTTAACGACCAGCTGTCGCCGCGGATCAGCGTGGCGCCCAGGATCAAAATGCCGGCGAGCGAGAAGCGCGCGGCGAGCAGGATCAGCGGCGGGCAATGGGTGACGCCGATCTTGCCGGCGACGAAGGCGTAGCTCCAGAGCAGGCAGAACAGGCCGATAGCGAGCGGCAGCGTGTTGAAGCGGCTGCGGGGGGCTGAAATCGAGGGCGCGAGCGACATGGGGGCATTCTCCTGAGCCTCGATCTAGGGACCGCGCTTGTCATTTGGAAATTAAATGATTAACTTGTGGTCAGTGGATTTTCGAATGGAGGCGGCCATGCTCGATCTCGAGCTGCTGCGCAGCTTCGTCTCGGTGGTCGAGGCCGGCGGCTTCACCCGCGCCGGCGAACGCGTCCACCGCACGCAGTCGACCGTCAGCCAGCAGATCAAGCGGCTGGAGGACGATATCGGCCAGGTGCTGTTGCATCGCGACGGCAAGACCGTGCGCCCGACCGAGGCCGGCGAACGGCTGCTCTCTTATGCGCGGCGCTTGCTCTCGCTCGCCGAGGAGGCGCGCGACGTGCTGCGCCAGCCGGATGGCGAAGGCGCGATCCGGCTCGGCATCCCCGAAGATTTCGCGGCGTACCGGCTGACCAAATTACTGGGCGCGTTCGCGCGCTCGCATCCGGGCCTGCGGCTCGACGTGCGCGCCGACCAGAGCAAGCACCTGGCGCGCGATCTCGAGCGCGGCGAGCTCGACGTTGCGCTGTTCAAGCGTGCGGCCGGCGAGAAGGGCGCCATCGCGGTGTGGCCGGAGCGCGTGCACTGGGTCACCAGCAAGAGCCATCCGGTCGACGTTCACGCCGCGTCCGTGCCGCTGATCGGCTTCCCGACCGGCTGCCTCTACCGGGCCGGTGCCATCCACGCGCTGGAAAGCGTCGGCCGCGCCTGGCACATGGCCTATTCCTCGTCGAGCCTCTCCGGCATCCAGGCCGCGGTCGCCGCCGGCATGGGCCTCAGCATCTTGTCGGAGATGTCGATCCAGTCCGACCACCGCGTGCTGACGGCGAAAGATGGTTTTGCGCCGATCAACAAGACCGAGGTCGCACTGATGGCCTCGCCCGATGCGAGCCCGGCAACGCTCCGGCTCGCGGATCGTCTCGCCGAGTTTTGCGATGCGGTGCAGGCGAAGGCGGCTTGAGCCAGCAGACTATCCGGCGACCTCTCAATTCGCCGCGGACATCAGCCTGTTGCCGCACGCATTCGCATAAAACTTGCCGCCGCATTGGCGCTTGATGGCGGCACAGCGGGCCGCGGGCGAGGCATTCTGCGGGACGGTGAAGCCGCAGCTGAGGCCGTCGGCGCTGCGACCGGGCTTGCCGGCGGCAAACGCGGCACTGAGGGTGCCGATGCAGACGACGAGCAGGGCCGCCGCGGCGATTTCGATCAGCAGTCGCGTCAGCAGTCTCATGGGAATGTTCCTCCACACTGATGGCTGAATTGACCCGCAATCTAGCACCGAATCCCGGGTTTCTCCGTGCTCGCCCGGGTTCCCAAATCGGCCCGTTCCTTGCATAAATTCGCGCCAGCGCAGTGCACGGCCGCTCCAGTGGCAGTTCCGGTGCAGGGGCAAGACGCGTAGGGTTAGTGGTGTGTTCGACCAGGAAGTGACGGCTTTGCAAGATCAATCGTTCCAGCCAAGTTTTCCCGCCCCCGGCCAGCCGATCGACGAGCTCGCGCTGGCTGAGATCAAGGGCGCGATCCTGGCGAAGCTGCGCCTTGCCATCGGCAAGGATGCGGGCATGGCGACCAGGCACGACTGGTACCAGGCCGCGGCGCTGGCGCTGCGCGACCGTGTCGTGCATCGCTGGCTCACGGCCGAGAAGCACAGCTACGACGCGGGCCGCAAGCGCGTCTATTATCTCTCGCTCGAATTCCTGATCGGCCGTCTCTTCACCGATGCGCTCAACAATATGGGCCTGCTCAAGATCTTCGAGGTCGCGCTCGGCGATCTCGGTGTCTCGCTGCCTGAGCTGCGCAAATGCGAGCCGGACGCCGCGCTGGGCAATGGCGGCCTCGGGCGGCTCGCCGCCTGCTTCATGGAGAGCATGGCGACGCTGTCGATCCCCGCGATCGGCTACGGCATCCGCTACGACTACGGCCTGTTCCGCCAGATCATCAACCAGGGCTGGCAGCAGGAATATCCCGACGAGTGGCTGAGCTTCGGCAATCCCTGGGAATTGCAGCGCCCCGAGGTGATCTACGACATCTTTTTCGGCGGCGGCGTCGAGCATGTCGACGACAAGGGCCGCGACCGCGCGATCTGGCATCCGGGCGAGACCGTGCAGGCGATCGCCTATGACACGCCGATCGTCGGCTGGCGGGGCCAGCACGTCAACGCGCTCCGCCTGTGGTCGGCGCGTTCGCCCGATCCGCTGAAGCTCGACGCCTTCAACAAGGGCGACTATGTCAGCGCCACCGCCGAGCAGTCGCGCGCGGAAGCGATCTGCAAATTCCTCTATCCGAACGACGAGAGCCCGGCAGGCCGCGAGCTGCGCCTGCGCCAGGAATATTTCTTCGTCTCGGCCTCGCTCCAGGATCTCGTCAAGCGGCACCTTGCGTCCGACGGACAGCTGCGCAGCCTGTCGAGCAAGGTCGCGGTGCAACTCAACGACACCCATCCGAGCCTCGCCGTCACCGAGCTGATGCGGATCCTCGTCGATTTGCACAATTTCCGCTGGGACGAGGCCTGGAAGATCACGGTCGCCACCCTCTCCTACACCAACCACACGCTGCTGCCCGAGGCGCTGGAGACCTGGCCGGTCGAGCTGTTCGAGCGGCTGCTGCCGCGGCATCTCGAAATCATCTACCGCATCAACGTGCAGCATCTGGCGCTCGCCGAAGCGCGCTGCCCTGGCGACATCGACTTCCGTGCCTCGGTCTCGCTGATCGACGAAAAGAGCGGGCGCCGCGTGCGCATGGGCCAGCTCGCCTTCGTCGGCTCGCACCGGATCAACGGCGTCTCGGGCATGCATTCGGACCTGATGCGTGAGACCGTGTTCCACGACCTCAACCATCTCTATCCCGGCCGCATCACCAACAAGACCAACGGCATCACCTTCCGCCGCTGGCTGATGCTGGCGAACCCGAAGCTGACCGACCTGTTGCGCGAGACCTGCGGCGAGGCGGTGCTCGACGATCCCACCCAGCTTTCGCTGATCGAAGCGCGCGCCAGCGACGTCGAGTTCCAAAAGAAGTTCCGCAGCGTCAAGCTTCACAACAAGACGGCGCTCGCACGCCTGATCGGCGAACGGCTCGGCATCAAGGTCGACCCGACCGCGCTGTTCGACGTGCAGATCAAGCGCATCCACGAATACAAGCGCCAGCTCCTCAACGTCATCGAGACTGTCGCGCTGTACCAGGCGATCAAGGACGATCCCACCGGCAATTGGGTGCCGCGGGTGAAGATCTTCGCGGGCAAGGCTGCCGCGAGCTACCGCTACGCAAAACTGATCATCAAGCTGATCAACGACGTCGCGGAGGTCGTGAACAACGATCCCACGATCGGCGGCAAGCTCAAGGTGGTGTTCCTGCCCGATTACAATGTCAGCCTCGCCGAAGTGATCATTCCCGCGGCCGACCTGTCCGAGCAGATCTCGACCGCGGGCATGGAAGCGTCCGGCACCGGCAACATGAAGCTGGCGCTCAACGGCGCCATCACCATCGGCACGCTCGACGGCGCCAATATCGAGATCCGCGACCATGTCGGGCCTGAGAACATCGCGATCTTCGGCATGGAGGCCGGCGACGTGATGATCCGGCGCAAGCAGGGGCTGGACGCCTCCGACCTGATCCGCAATTCGCCGAAGCTGCAGCGCGCCATCAATGCGATCGGCACCGGCGAGTTCTCGCCGGGCGATCCCGGCCGCTTCGAATCGATCGCGCACGCGCTGCGCCATCTCGACCATTACATGGTCAGCGCCGATTTCGATTCCTACTACGAGGCTCAGCGCAGCGTGGATGCGCGCTGGCTGGTCTCGCCGGCCTGGACGCGCGCCTCCATCCTCAACGTCGCGCGCATGGCGTGGTTCTCCTCGGACCGCACCATCCGCGAATACGCCGAGGAGATCTGGAACGTGCCGGTGAATCCGACCACGCCGCTGCTGCCGAACCTGCGCGACGCCGCGGGCTGATTTTTCCGCGGCGTGGAAGCGTTACCCGACAGGTAATTGCACAGCCACGCGATGGCTGTGATATGACGACCGTCATTCCGGGGCGGCTCGCAGAGCCGAACCCGAAATCTCGAGCTTCCGGGTTCGATGCTCGGTCCCGCGCTACGCGGTCCCGTCGCATCGCCCCGGAATGACAGACGGAAACGAAAATGCACGCCAAGCTTCCCCACCCCTTCGACGACGCCACCCGCGTCACTGCCGGCGACTCGAGCTGGCAGGGGCACACCAGCGACGATTACTGGGCCTTTGTCGGCCCGTTCGGCGGCGCCACCGCCGCGACCATTTTGCGCGCGCTGATCGACCACCCGGAACGCGCCGGCGATCCACTCGCCCTCACGGTCAATTATTGCGCGCCGATCGCCAAGGGGCCGTTCGATCTCGACGTGCGGCTGGTGAAGGGCAACCGCTCCAGCCAGCACTGGAGCGTCGAGCTCAGCCAAGGCGGCGGCGAGGTCGCAACGCTCGCCACCGCGGTGTTCGCCGAGCGGCGGCCGTCCTGGGAGCACCGGGTGGCGCAATATCCCGATGCAAAGCCGTTCGAAGCGACGCTGCCGTTCCCGAAGATCGCGGCGGCCTGGGCGAACCAATACGAGTTTCGCTTCGTCGAGGGCGAGATGCGGATCGGCCCGCAGCAGGCCGAGCCCGCCAGCACCTATTCGAAGCTCTGGATCAGCGACCGCACGCCGCGCAAGCTCGACATGCTGTCGCTGATGTCGATGTCGGACGCCTTCTTCGGCCGCATCTTCCACGCTCGGCGCGAGCTGGTGCCGTTCGGCACGGTGTCGCTGACGACCTATTTCCACACCGACAGCGACGAGCTCGCGGCTGAGGACATCACGCGCGTGCTGGCCACCGCCGATTCGAAGATCATGCACAGGAGCTACGCCGACCAGAACGCCGAGCTGTGGTCGCCGAACGGAAGGCTGCTCGCGACCTCGACACAGATCGCGTATTTCAAGGCGTGAGCTTTCTCCACCCCTCGTCCCGTTCTTGCCGGGGTTCCTAACCCGCCATTCGCTGCCTCAGGCTCTGATAAAACGCCGTCTCGAAATTCATGTAACCGATGAACGACGTTGGATCGCCGAACGGAAGAATCTGCGTGGCCCAGAACCCGCCGAACCCGTTCTGCCGGTCGATCCAATAGAACAGATTGGCAAGGCCCGCCCAGCCGAGGGCGCCGGCGGGACGCCCGGTGGGTGCTTCCTGGTCGTTGATCATGAACGAGAGCGCCCAGGACTTTGATTGGCCCGGGAAGAACTCGGCATCATTGCACAGCGCTGGGATGACGCCGGTGATCGGTGTCACCTTCTTGTCTCCGAGATGATTCTTCTCCGCCATGCGCACGGTCTCCGCCTTCAGCACGCGGCCATGCTCGCCGACACCGTCATTCAACCACATCCGGATGAAACGCATGTAGTCGCCGACCGTGCCGTAAAGGCCGTGGCCACCCATATGCACTTCAGGCTTGGCGGGGAGCTCGAAATCCATCGGCGTCAACGAGCCGTCGGCGCCGCGCGCGTGGATCCCCGCCAGTTTGCTGCGCATGGCGTCGGTCAGCTCGAAGGTCATGCTCTTGATTCCGAGCGGCTCGAAGATGCGCGTATTGAAAACCTCTCCAAGCCGGCGCCCGGCGATGGCCTCGACGATTTGGCCGCACCAGTCGAGATTGGTGCCGTAATCCCAGCGCTCGCCCGGATCGAACAGCAGCGGCGTCATCAGGCAGGCTTTGGAAGCGGTGATGACGCTGGACTGCCCCTTCTCCTCGGCCAGGCGGTTATAGGTGTGGTTGATGAAATCGTAGCCAAGGCCGGCGGTGTGCGTCATCAGCATCCGCGTGGTGATGTCCCGCTTGGGCGCCCGCAGCATTGGCTCACCCGCGGCATCAAAGCCCTCGATGACCTGGAGCTTGCCGATGTCCGGCGCGTAGCGCTTGGCCGGTGCGTCGAGATCGAGCTTGCCCTCTTCGACGAGTTGCAGCACGGCCGTGCCGGTGACCGCCTTGGTCGTGGAGAAGATGGCGAAGATGCTGTCGGTCGTCATCTCGGCTGGCTGGTCGACACGCCTTTTCCCCGCAGCACCTTCGTAGATGTTGCGATAACGGTCCGTCACCATCGCGACGACGCCGGGCACGCGCGGCGTGGATGTAACGACACCGTCGAGAACGGCGTCTGCAGCAGCACCGAAATTCGTGCTCATGGTTGTCCTCCCGTTGTATTGGATGAATTCCGTCGATGCAGCGGCTGGCGAGCACTCAATTCATGGTAAAACCCTGGTAGCCGCTGGCAGCGACCTCGTTGCATTTCTGCCGGTAGGCGCCGACGCCGCCGCAGTAGGACAGAACGCGGCGCGGTTTGCCTTCGACGTTCGAGCCCAGGTACCAGGAATCGGTCTTCGCGATCAGCGTCGCATTGGCGATCTCATCGTGATGCGCCACCCATCCGTCTTCGGCATCCTTGGTCGGCTCAACCACCTTCAGGTTCTTCGTACGCACGAACCTGATGCAATCGTCGATCCATTCGACCTGCTGCTGGAGACAGGTGGTCATGTTACAGAGCGCAGCCGACGGAGCCAGCGGCACCGCCGTCGTGAACAGGTTCGGATAGCCGTGAACCTGCAGGCCCATCGTGGTGCGGATATCCTTGCTCCAATCCTCCTTCAGCGACCGCCCACCGCGGCCCCTGATATCGATGCGCGTCAACGCGCCGGTTCCGGCGTCGAATCCAGTCGCCAGAACGATGACGTCGAGCTCGTGGATCGTCCCGTCCGCGGTCTGGATACCCGTGGGTGTCACGCGTTCGATCGGATTGGCCTTGACGCTGACGATCTCGACATTGGGGCGATGGAAGGCCTCGAGGAAGTTCTGCTCCAGTGGCACCCGATGCGTCCCGAAACCGTAGTCGGCCGGAATCAAGGCATCGCACAGCTTTGGATCCTTCAGTCGCTCGCGCATCTTCTCGCGCACGAAGCCCGAGATTTCGGCGTTGACCTCGGCGTCGAAGAACAACTCGGCGAAGGACGATATCCACAGCTTCAGGGAGCCGTCGTTCCAGCAATCCTCGATCACCTCCCGGCGCCGCTCCGGCGTCAGGCCGGCCCAGGCGTGCTCGAAATCGTATTCGAATCCGGTGAAGGTATGCGGCAGGCGCTCCGTGAGGTGCTGGAATTTCGACTTGTAGGCCTCCGCATCTTCCTCGCTGTACTTGGGATTCTTCATCGGAATCATGTATTGCGGCGTGCGAACAAAGACTTTCAGATGACCGACCTCGCCAGCGATCGTCTGGATGACCTGAATGCCGGTTGCGCCGTTGCCGATAACGCCGACGCGCTTGCCGCCGAATTCGACCGGCTCCTTGGGCCAGCGCGCCGTGTGGAACAGCTGCCCCTTGAACGTCTCCTGTCCCGGAAACGATACGTGCGGGGCGGAGAGCATGCCGCAACAGGTGATCAGAAACTGGGTGTCGATCACGTCACCCCTGTCGGTCGTGACCAGCCAGCGCTGTGTGGCTTCGTTGAAATGAGCGCTTTTGACGATCGTCCCGAACTGGATGTCCTTGCGCAGATCGAGGCGGTCGGCGATGTAGTTGAGCCAGCGCTCGATTTCCGGCTGGCCGGGGAATTTCTCGCTCCAGCTCCATCCCTTGTAGAGCTCCTCGGAGAACAGATACTGGTAGATGTGGCTCTCTGAATCGAAGCGGGCGCCGGGATAGCGATTCCAATACCAGGTGCCGCCCACGCCTGCGCCTGCGTCAATCGCCCTGACCTTCAATCCCTGTTCGCGCAAACGGTAGAGCTGATAGAGCCCGGCGACGCCGGCTCCAACAACCACCGCGTCGAATTTCGCCGTTACATGCGCGCCATTGCTTCCATTGGGTTTGGTCGCCGTTTCTGCCATTTTTCCCTCCTAGGTCTTCCCAGAGCGCGCGGCATTCCCACCCGTCGTGTGATCGGATGGTCGTGCATCGCGTCATTTGTCGGTCCCGCAAGCGCTTGCGGCTTTTCACCGTTCTTCCGCACTTGCCCGGAACGCGAGGGAGGCTATGAGGCGGGCTGCGTTCCCGGCTTGAACAAAACCGACAATCCTTTGAATGAAGCCGAAGGCCGGCGCCGACCTCGCCCGAGCTCGCTTGGCAAATGGCAAATCCGGCCTATGCTGCTGCCTTGCCGATCGGCCAATGAGAACAACAAGCAGTCGACCATGCCAAAACTCCAGGGAGGAGGCTCGCGCGATGGGGCAGTTCATCACGGTCGAGGAGCTGCCACGCTATGCTCCCGGCGAAATGATGCTGGACAGTTCGGCGGTGGGAAAAGCCGATTTTCGGCTGCGCGTGTTCCGCTATGCGCCATCCGATATCTGGGTGCCGCCGTCCGATAACTTTCTGATCGTGATCTATCGCGAAGGCACCACGGCGATGAAACGCCGCGTGACCGGATCCTGGAAGCAGGATCAAGTCGGCCGCGGCGTCACGACGCTGCTGACGCGCGCGGAAGCTTCGAACTGGCGATGGTGCCATGACATCGAAGTCAGTCATCTCTACATCTCGCCTAGTCTCATGGCGAAGACCGCAAGCGAGGCTTTTGATCGGGATACCGAAAGCGTCGAGCTTCATGATCTGCTCAGGATCGAGGATCCGGTCCTGACCTGGATTGCTGACCAGATGGTGCAGGAGGTTTCCACAGGAGGTCCGGGCGGCCGGCTCTGCTACGATGCCATGGCACTTCAGGCGAGCGTTCACATCCTGCGAAAATACGCCTCAGTGCAATTCAAGCTGCCCTGTGCGCAAGGGCCCTTCAGGCCGGCGCATGCGCGAATGATCGAGGATTATATCGAGCAGAACATTTCCCGGAACATCACGCTCGACGAACTGGCCAACATCTGCAACTGCACGCCGGTGCAGTTCACCCGCAAGTTTCAGGTGCATTATGGCATGCGCCCGCACGCCTACGTCCTCACCCGCAAGGTGAAGCGCGCCTGCGAACATCTGCGCAAGGACCGCCTTGCACTGAAGGAGATCGCCCTGTTGAGCGGATTCTCCGACCAGAGCCATCTCAACCGGATCTTTCGCCGGCACATGAGTGCGACTCCCGCAGAATATCGCAAGCAATGCACGGGCTAGGCAGCCTGACGATGCTCAGGCCGTAAAAGAAAGGGCGGCTGATCAAGCCGCCCTTTCTCGTCAATCACGTCCTGCGAAAACTTACTCAGCCGCGAGCTTCACGTCCGGCGCGGCGGCGCGCACCTCGGCGTCCACCTGGGCTTCGAACTTGGCAAAGTTCTTCTGGAACATGCCGACCAGCGCGCGGGCGGTCTTGTCGAACTCGTCCTTGTCCTTCCAGGTGTTGACCGGGTTGAGGATCTCGGCCGGCACGCCGGGCAGCGCGGTCGGGACCGCGAAGCCAAAATACTTGTCGGTGCGGAATTCGACATTGCGAAGCGAGCCGTCGAGCGCGGCGGTGAGAAGCGCGCGCGTCACCTTGATCGGCATGCGCGAGCCGACACCATACTTGCCGCCGGTCCAACCCGTGTTGACCAGCCAGCAATCGACATTGTGCTGGGCAATGAGATCGCGCAGCATGTTGCCGTAGACGCTGGGGTCGAGCGGCAGGAAGGGCGAGCCGAAGCAGGTCGAGAATTCCGGCTGCGGCTCGTTGCCGAGACCGCGCTCGGTGCCCGCGACCTTGGCGGTGTAGCCGGACAGGAAGTGATACATCGCCTGCGCCGGCGAGAGCTTTGCGATCGGCGGCAGCACGCCGAAGGCGTCGGCGGCGAGCATCACCACATTCTTCGGCTGCGGCGCCCGACCGGTGCGCGAGGCGTTCGGGATGAAGTCGAGCGGATAGGCCGAGCGCGTGTTCTCGGTCTTGGAGCCGTCGTCGAAATCCACCACGCGGGTGTCTTCGTCGAGCACGCAGTTCTCGAGCACCGCGCCGAAGCGGGTCGAGGCCGCGAAGATCTCGGGTTCGGCTTCCTGCGACAGCTTGATGCACTTGGCGTAGCAGCCGCCTTCGAAGTTGAAGACGCCGTTCGGGCCCCAGCCGTGCTCGTCGTCGCCGATCAGCGTGCGGTTCGGATCGGCCGACAGCGTGGTCTTGCCGGTGCCGGAGAGGCCGAAGAAGATCGCCGCGTCGCCCTTGGCGCCGACATTGGCCGAGCAATGCATCGGCATCACGCCGCGCTCGGGCAGATAATAGTTCAGCGTGGTGAAGACCGACTTCTTCATCTCGCCGGCATAATAAGACCCGCCGATCAGGACGATCTTGCGGGCGAAATCGATCGCGACGACGTTCTCCGACTTGCAGCCGTGACGTTTGGGATCGGCGCGGAAGCTCGGCATGTCGATGATGGTGAGCTCCGGCACGAAGGTCGGCAGCTCGATCGCCTCGGGGCGAATCAGCAGCGTGCGGATGAACAGCGAGTGCCAGGCGAGCTCGGTGAAGACGCGCGTCTTGATCCGGTAGGCCGGGTCGGCGCCGCCGTAGAGATCCTGCGCGAACAGCTTCTTGCCTTCGGCGTGCTTGAGGAAGTCCTGATAGAGCGTCTCAAACTGTTCTGCGGTGATGGACTGGTTGCCGGCCCACCACATCTTCTTGTCGGTGGTGGCGTCACGCACCGTGAACTTGTCCTTTGGGCTGCGCCCGGTGAACTCGCCGGTGTCGGCGCAGAGTGCGCCGTCAGCGGACAGCACCGCCTCACCCGCAGTGAGCGAGTATTGATAGAGTTGCGGCGCACCGAGGTTCCAGTGAACCTGCTCGAGATTCTTTAAACCGAACTTGTCGGCGCCGAAGGCACCGTTGCGCACGCCCGTCTCTTGCACGAAAAATCCTCCTAGAACCCGCGACATTCAGCGCGACCAGAACTTCATCACCATCGCGGTCACCGTGATTTATAGGCCAACCGGCCTCGACTGGGCGACCTAATAATGATGAACGCTGGCGTTGCCAAGCTGATCCCGCAGGATTTGGTTTATTCAAGGACCGCGCCAAACGTCGCGCATGCCAGCTCTGAGCAGCTGCATCAAAAAATCACGAATGATCGCGCAACCAAACGCGGAATTCGGCGTTGATCATGGTTTTTGCGACGCACAATTCCGGCTGCCGGCTTATCGTACCTCGCCTTCGCCAATGAGCGCGAACGGTCCCCACATCGCCGGGTAGGCGTTGCGCGGTGACGAGCTGTCGTCGACAAACGTTAACATCGCGCGGCGCAAGGCTTCGGCGCGACCGATTTTCGGTTCGTTCTTGAGCAGCTCGAACGTCGATGTGGTGAGGCGGGTGGCGGCTTCCGAATCCACGGCCCAATGCGAGACCAGCAGCGCGCGGGCACCGGCATAGAAGAAGGAGCGCGCCAATCCCGACAGCGCTTCGGCCCCGGGCTTGTCGCCGGCGATGGTGTTGCAGGCGGACAGCACCACCCAATCGGCGTTGAGCTTGAGCTGGGCCACTTCGCTCGCGGTCAGGAGGCCGTCGTCGAGCTCAGTCGGCTGATCGGGAATGGACAATGCAAGCGAGGGCTCGCCCAGTCCCTTGACGTCGCCGGCAACGAGACCGTGGGTGGCAAAATAGATGATGCCGTATTGAGCAAGCGCTGCACGCTTCAGCGTCGTTTCGCTGGCATCGCGTCCGAGATGGATGTCGGCATCAGTGGCGCCGACATCTCTCGCCACGGCGTTCAGCTCATCGGCGGTATCGGGCAGTTGCGGCAGCGCCTGCGCAAGCCGCGCGCGGTCGACCCCGGCGCCGCGCCAGAAATCGGTATAGGCAATCGTCGCAATGCTGCGCGCCGCGACCTTGCCGCCTGCGGCGCGACGGTCGGCGGGCCCTTCGGCTGCGGGGTTGAAAACGGGATCGCCGAAGCCGGTCATCGGCTTTGCGCCCTGATCCTTGCGCGCGAAGGCGCGCAGCGATTTCAGGCTGATCACCGACGGCAGCACCGAGACGGCCTGACGCCGCAGCAGCCAGGCGGCGCCGCGATAACCTTCGAGCCTGTCCGGGATCGCAGCCTGCGGCTTCTCCGTCACCAGCAGATGAAACGGCAATGCGGTCAGCGCCGCCGATGGCACGACCAGGAGATTGCGCTTGTCCTTCGTCAACGCCTCGACCGGGCCGAGCAGTGCGACATAGAGCTCGTTCGCGAGCGCAAGATCGAACAGCCCCGATTTGCCGGAGGCATCGCGCGCCTTGCCGACATCCAGCCCCCTGCGGAAAGCCGACACCTTCCGCGCCATCGCGTCCGCGCCGAGCGAGATCTCCTTCCAGTCGGTGCCATCGCGCGTGATCGCGATGACATAGCTCCGCTTGTCGACGACGGAATAGATCACCATCGCCTCATCGGCCGACAGCAGCGGCTGGATGTCCTTGACCGCCAGCGGCAGCGGGTTGGAGAGCGAGGCGTAGTCGGGAAACTCGAGCGTGAGCGTCTTCTGCAGGCCCGCGCGTTCGCTTGCAGTCGCAGCGATCCGCGCGCGGCTGCGCTGCTCGGCCGCGACGTCCCGCTGCGCCGATTGCTTCGACACGGCGGTGATGATCGCCTTGTCGAGCGCCTCGGCCTCGGCCGCGAGATCCTGATCCCGACGCACCAGCTCGGCGAGCCGGTCGCTGCCGGCGGCCAATCGCACCGCGAGCTTGTTCACGGCAGAGGCGGCGGAAGATTGCGTGCCGCGCTGAATCGCGCCGAGCGCGTCATCCAGCGCCCTGTCGCTCGCCAGCAAAGTTTGCTGACGTGCAGCGAAAAGCACCGGCAGCACGACGCGCAGCTGCGCGCGGTTGGCGGCAAGCGTCTTCTGCGCAAACGGCAAGGCCTCAGCAGTGCGGCCCGACACCTGAAGGAAATAAGCGAGATTGCTGGTCGAGGTCGCGACATCGGGATGGTCAGGTCCGAGTGCTCGCTCACGGATGGCAAGCGCGCGGCGATAGAGCGGCTCGGCCTCGGCATTGCGCTGCTGGTGCTCGTAGAGCCCGGCGAGATTGTTGAGCGAGCGCGCCACGTCGGGATGATCCGCCCCCAGCACCTTTTCGCGGATCGCGAGCGAGCGCTTGATCGGCGCTTCGGCGTCGGCATCGCGGTTGAGGTCGCGATCGACCTGGCCGAGATTGTTCAGGACGGTGGCAACCGCGGGATGCTCGGGCCCGGCGGCCTTCTGATAGATCGCGAGGGCACGCTGAAACAGCGGCTCGGCGTCGGCAAAATGCTCCTGCTTCACGTAGAGCGTGGCGAGATTGTTGAGGGCCTGGCCGACATCGGGATGCTCGCGCGACAGCGCCTTTTCGCGAACGGCCAGCGCACGCTTGAACAGCGGTTCGGCTTCGGTGAAGCGGCTCTGCCGCTGATAGAGCGCCGCAAGATTGTTCAGGAGCGGCCCAATCTCGACGCTGCCCTGACCGGTCCCTTTCTCCATCAGCGCGATGGCGCGTTTGTAGAGCGGCTCGGCCTGATCGTCGTGGCCCTGGTCGGCGTAAATCTGACCGAGATTGTTGAGCGCCGCGGCGAGGTCGCGGTTGTTGCTGGTCTTCTCGAGCGAGGCCACCATGGCCTGCGCCAGCGGCAGCGCCTCCGCATATTTGCCGGCGCTCCGGAGCGCATTGATGCGCCCGCTCTGCGCCGACAGATCGCTCTTCTGGGCAAGACCGGGCGTGGCAAGCGACGTGGTGATCGCCAGCGCCAGACCCGCAGCCAATGCCAAACGACGACGCGTCATGAACCCTCGCTGCGAGCCTTAAGACCTGACCGTCTTGGGTCGCAGCGATGGGTCGCGGCGTTCAAATTGTTGCGTTCTAGTCCATCTTCATGCGGGCTTCGCCAGCGAGGCGGACCAGCATCTTGCGCAGCGACGTGCCGTCCGTCACCCGCTCCGGGAAGTCCAGCCGCAGCGCGGTCTGGCCGTCCTGCATGTCGAGACCTTCCGGATCGCAGCCGGTGCAGCGCCAGTCCCCCGCGGCAGCGCCAAGGAGCTTTGTCGCATAGAGGCCCATGGCGTCGCGATGATCGGCGTTCATATGCGCGACCGCCCCCTCCTCCGCCGCCAGCAGATCTTCGGCGCCGGTAAGGTCCGTGAGGAACTGGGCGGGCTTGAGATCAACGATCCGGCCGAAGCCGGCGACCAAATGAGTTCCCGCGGGGCGGATCCGGAAGAAAGAGAAATCCTTAAAGGAAACAAAGCCTTCCGCCGACGGATGCGCATTGAGATACCGTCGCTGGAGCAAGTCCTTCTCGGCATCAGCCTGCTCCGCCCGGCCGGACAGCATGATCCGGGCGCCTTCCAGCGGATCGCCCGCCACCCGCTCGTCCAGCATCAGGGAGACCCTGCTGTCGGCGAGAAGGTTCCTTGTATGCACGGCGAGGCCCGAGATCAGCAGGATCGGGGAGCCGTCGGGATGGCTGGCCAGATTGACCAGGGAACAATAGGGGTCGCCGCTGCCGGCCATGAGAGTGGCCAGCGCCCCCTGCCGCGATCGCCGCAGCAGGGATTTGGCGAGCTTTGCCGGGTCGAAATCAGGGGTCGGTTGCATCGGCTTTCTCGGCTCAGGTGGTTGCAAGGGGGGCCTTTTTTCGGGTAAACGGGGGCCTGGTTATGGGTCGACATGCGGCGAATCTGCCGTGTTTCGTGGAACTTGGTCACACTTCAGCCCAGCTTGCATTGCTCGGTGACAAGGTTCGAACGCCGACATCGGCACCCATGTATGCGGCGCATCAGTGGATTGCTCGCCGTTTCAAGCCACGACCCAAACGGAAAGCAGAAAGCAGAGGCTCATGCCCACAATCGCTTTGGTCGACGACGACCGCAACATTCTCACATCCGTCTCGATCGCGCTGGAAGCCGAAGGCTATCGCATCATGACCTACACCGACGGCGCTTCCGCGCTTGACGGTTTCCGCACCACCCAGCCCGATCTCGCCATCCTCGACATCAAGATGCCGCGCATGGACGGCATGGAGACGCTGCGCCGGCTCAGGCAGAAGTCCGACCTGCCGGTGATCTTCCTGACCTCCAAGGACGAGGAGATCGACGAGCTGTTCGGCCTCAAGATGGGCGCCGACGATTTCATCCGCAAACCGTTCTCGCAGCGCCTCCTGGTCGAGCGCGTCAAGGCGGTGCTGCGCCGCTCGGCGCCGAAGGACCCGACCGTCGCGCCGAAGGAGAACGATGCCAAGGCGCTCGACCGCGGCCTTTTGCGCATGGATCCGGAACGGCATACCTGCACCTGGAAGAACGAGCCGGTAACGCTGACCGTCACCGAATTCCTGATCCTGCAGGCGCTCGCGACCCGGCCCGGCGTGGTGAAGAGCCGCAACGCGCTGATGGACGCCGCCTATGACGACCAAGTCTATGTCGACGACCGCACCATCGACAGCCACATCAAGCGGCTACGCAAGAAGTTCAAGGTGGTCGACAACGAGTTCGAGATGATCGAGACGCTCTACGGCGTCGGCTACCGCTTCAAGGAAGCCTGAGGCGCGAGGCGCCTTCACGAAAGACTGAGAGCATCGCCGGTTCTGATTTCATCGGGACCGGGATGGCTCCAAAGCGCGACGAGATTGGGGAATCGTCGTCGCACTTTGGGTTTATCGTTTGAGCATGATCCGCTCGGAAAACCGCTGCACACTTTTCCGGATCATGCTCTAGAATGCGGGGACCATTGCCACGAGCTGTCCTAACGCGGGCGTAAGCATTGCTTGACCGAACGCAGCCTGACGAGAACCAGAGCGCCGGGGAGATCACATCCGACGGCGTTCCGGAGCAATTTGCCGAAGACAAGCCGCAGGGCTTCCGACCGCTGAATTGGCTCAAGCGCGCCGGGCAATTCTTCTTCGCGCTGTCCTTCTCCAGCCTGACCCGCCGCATCGTCTCGCTCAACCTCGCCGGCCTCGTCGCGCTGGTGGCGAGCATCCTGTATCTGTCGCAATTCCGCGCCGGCCTGATCGACGCGCGGGCGCAGAGCCTCCTGGTGCAGGCCGAGATCATCGCCGGCGCGATCGCGGCCTCCGCCACCGTGCAGACCAACGCCATCACCATCGATCCCGACCGGCTGCTCGACCTCAAGCCGGGCGAGACCTATGGCGGCTCGGACGAGTATTCGCCGCTGGACTTCCCGATCAATCCGGAGCGCGTCGCGCCAGTGCTGCGCACGCTGATCTCGCCGACCAAGACGCGCGCGCGCATCTACGATCCGAACGGCAGCCTGCTGCTCGACAGCCGCAACCTCGAAAACGTGCTGCGCCTCGACCTGCCGCCGCCGGCGGAGAAGCCCGGCTTCGTCGAGCGCGGCATGGTCGCGGTGCGCACCTGGCTGAACCGCGGCGACCTGCCGCTCTATCGCGAGCTCGGCCCCGAGAACGGCAACGGCTATGCCGAGGTGGGCGATGCGCTCCAGGGCCAGAAGCGATCGATGGTGCGGGTCAATGCCCGCGGCGAGGTGATCGTCTCGGTCGCGGTCCCCGTGCTGCGCTCGCGCGCGATCCACGGCGCGCTGATGCTGTCGACGCAAGGCGACGACATCGACCAGATGGTCACTGCCGAACGCCTCGCCATCCTGAAAGTCGGCGGCGTCGCGGCCGCCGTCATGATCATGCTGTCGCTGCTGCTTGCGAGCACGATCGCCGGGCCCGTGCGCCGGCTTGCCGACAGCGCCGAGCGCGTCCGCCGCCGCATCAAGGCCCGCATCGAGATCCCCGATTTCACCCGCCGCCGCGACGAGATCGGCCATCTCTCCGGCGCCCTGCGCGACATGACGAGCGCGCTCTACAGCCGCATCGAGGCGATCGAGATGTTCGCTGCCGACGTCGCCCACGAATTGAAGAACCCGCTGACCTCGCTGCGCTCGGCGGTCGAGACGCTGCCGCTGGCGCGCAACGAGAACAGCCGCGCACGCCTGCTCGAGGTGATCGAGCACGACGTCAAGCGGCTCGACCGCCTCATCTCCGACATCTCCGACGCAAGCCGCCTCGATGCCGAATTGCAGCGCCAGGATGCGATCCCGGTCGATTTGCGCCGTCTGCTGACGACGCTGGTGTCTGTCGCCAACGAGACCAAGCTCGGCCACGACGTCGCGGTCGAGACGCGCTTCGAGGGCCGCAGCCCGACCGACACCTTCGCCGTGAGCGGCCACGATTCACGGCTCGGGCAAGTGGTATCCAACCTGCTGTCCAACGCGCAGTCGTTCTCCGAACCCGGCAGCAAGGTGCGCCTCACCTGCCGTCGCGCGCGCGGGGAGATCGAGATCGTGGTCGACGATGACGGGCCCGGCATTCGCGACGACGCGCTGGAACGCATCTTCGAGCGCTTCTACACCGACCGTCCGCATCAGGGTTTTGGCCAGAACTCCGGCCTCGGCCTGTCGATCTCCAAGCAGATCATCGACGCCCATGGCGGGCGCATCTGGGCCGAGAACCGCGCAGGCCCGCCGGATGACGAGGGCGTGCCGACGGTCGCGGGCGCGCGCTTCGTGGTGAGGCTGCCGGCGCTATGAACGACGGCGGGCCCAGCGTTCACGCCTCCGCAGTCAAGGTCGGACAACGGGCGGTGCTGATCCGCGGTCCCTCGGGCTCCGGCAAGTCGCGCCTTGCCTTTGATTTGATCATGGCCGGACGCTCGGGCGTGATCGAAAGGGCCGTTCTGGTCGGGGATGACCGTGTCCATCTGGCGACACTCGGCGATGAAATTGAAGTCCGCCCCGCGCCGGTATTGGCTGGCCTGATCGAGATCCGGGGCCTCGGGATCCGCCGCTGCGACTTCGTGGAGCATGCGACCGTCGGTCTCGTGGTCGATCTGGATGCCGCGGACGCCGAGCGCCTGCCTGCGGCGGATTCGCTGAAAACCATCATTTCCGGTGTCGAAATACCGCGAATCCCTGTTGGCCGCGAATATTCACCCCTCCCATTGGTTGTCGCGGCCTTGACCACTACCAAGAGTTCATCTTCCGTTAACCCCTCGGGCGATTGTTTGAAGGGAAATGGTAACCATATGAACCCCACTATCGCGACCGAATAGACCGGCGCAGCTCCCCTCATCCATCCGTCTAGATTCAGGGAGATACGCAACATCCCCTCTTGCGCAGGGGCTCTGGATGGTCAAAGTGGCGCGTTCGTGCGGTGCACCAAAAGCGCCCGCGAGGAGTTTTCCGATGATTGGTCTAGTACTTGTGACCCACGGGCGCCTTGCCGACGAATTCAAGGCAGCGCTTGAACATGTCATGGGCCCACAAAAGCAAATCGAAGCGATCACGATCGGTGCCGAAGATGATTCCGATCTCTGCCGAAGTGACATCATCGAGGCGGTTAACCGCGTCGATTCCGGCGACGGCGTTGCGATCCTCACCGACATGTTCGGCGGCACGCCGTCGAACCTTGCAATATCCTGCATGAGCAGGCCCAAGGTCGAGGTGCTCGCGGGCATCAACCTGCCCATGCTGGTCAAGCTCGCCAAGGTGCGCGAGGAGCGTCCGCTGCCCGACGCGATCGCGATGGCCCAGGAAGCGGGACGCAAATACGTCACCATCGCCAGCCGCGTGCTCGCCGGCAAATGAGCGACGAGGCGCCACAAGCGGGGACAGGCGTGCCCGCGGGCGCGATTTCCAAAGACCTCCTGATCATCAACAAACGCGGCCTGCACGCCCGCGCCTCCGCGAAATTCGTCCAGGCCGTCGAGCGCTTCGATGCGCAGGTCTGGGTGACGCGCGGCGGCGAGACGGTCGGCGGCACCTCGATCATGGGCCTGATGATGCTTGCCGCAGGACCGGGCACGACGATCACCGTCGCCGCCGCCGGCGCGGATGCCGAAGCCGCGCTCGCGGCGATCGCCGAACTCGTTGAAAGCAAGTTCAACGAGGAAGGGATCTGAGCCGCGCGCTCGGTTGCCGTAGTGCCGTAGGGTGGGCAAAGGCGCGGAAGCGCCGTGCCCACGAACTCATCAGACGTGGGCACGCTGCGCTTTGCCCACCCTACGGCACCTCTCACTTCGCCGGCGGCGCGATGTAGACGTTCCAGCTCATCGCGGGGCCGGCCTTGCCGTGGGTGAAGCGGCGCGTGGTCATCACCACGCGCTCGGCGTTCGGCGCGACCTCCGAAATCCACTTCTCGAACTTGGGCAGGCGTTCGTCGGTCGCATCGACCACGCCGATAAA
Source organism: Bradyrhizobium sp. AC87j1 (assembly GCF_002936975.1). Classification (NCBI taxonomy): domain Bacteria; kingdom Pseudomonadati; phylum Pseudomonadota; class Alphaproteobacteria; order Hyphomicrobiales; family Nitrobacteraceae; genus Bradyrhizobium; species Bradyrhizobium sp. AC87j1. The sequence goes on along the minus strand of NZ_PTFE01000056.1, from coordinate 30,252 downwards.
GCCGTATCGCTTGACGTCGTCGAGCGAGGTCAGTCCGGAGGCCCAGGCTTCGTTCGGCGTGAACGGGCTGGGGTGATCGGGGCTGTAGAACACGATCGGCTGGATCGTCTCCATCGTTCCCGCAACGACTGCCCAGCGCGAGGCGAAGCGCGCGTGCCAGGCCTGGGTCAGCTCGCGCGCGAGCTCGGAGCGCGCGCCATAGGTCGCCGTGTTGCCGGCATTGGCCGTCATCTCGCGCGCGGCGATCCAGGGCGAGGCGGCGAGCGTGGCGACGCTGAGCACGAGCCAGATCGCGACGATGTTGAACAGGCTCGCGCCCTGCACCCGCAGCGTGGGGATCGCGACCAGCGCGAGCGGCACCAGGAAGAACAGCGAGATGCCCCAATCAGTCTTCAGGTAGACGCCGAAGACCAGCGCGCCGAGCGGCGGGCCGAATGCGACGATGATCTGGATCATCCACACGTTCAGCGCCTGCGAGACATTGACGCCGGAATTGGCGCCGCGCGCCCAGGCGCGCGTGACGATGCGCAAGGGCGCGCGCAGCAGCAATGTGAACGACGGCGGCACCAGCGCCATCGCGAGCCCGGCCAGTGCCACCGGCAATGCCAGCAGTCCGAGATTATGCAGCATGTAGCCGGTGACGAGCTGGTGCACCTGGCCGCTGTCCGCGAGGCTGTAAGTGTCGCCGGCATAGGTCAGCGGCACGAAATGCGCCTCGGCCAGCCAGACCACGTGCGGGATCATCGCCACGACCATCGTCACAATCGCGACCCACGGCGCCGGCGAACCCAAAAATCTCATCCGCTCCGGATGGATCAGCGCGGCAAGCCCGATGGCGCCGATCATGGTCAGCACCCAATATTTGGTCATCAGCGCCAGCGCGCCGGCAAGGCCGAGTAGGACGCCGGACTGCCAGCTCCGCTTCTCGAACGCGTTGAGATAAGCGAGCACCAGCAGCGGCAGCGTGACGAGCTGGAGCAGGTCCGGGTTGTACTTGAACCCCTTGAAATTGAAGATCGGGTAGAGCGCGACCATCACCACGACCAGGAACGCGCGCCGCGCGTCCACCACGCGCAAGGCAACCAGCCAGCAGATCACCATGCCGGCGCTGACCGTCGCCATCGCCAACGCATAGGTCGCCCAGTCCGCCGCCGGGAACAGCTTGAACCAGAGCCCGGCGACCCAGCCCGACAGCGGCGGATGCTTGCCATAGCCCCACAGGAATTTCTGGCCCCAGCCATAGGCTTCTGCGACGTCCATGTGAACGTCCTGCGCAGCCTTGAGATTGATCAGGATGAAGGTCCAGAGCACCGCATGGAGGATGGCGAGCTGGATCACCAGCCACAATCTCGCCTCGGGACGGACCGCGCAGGCAACCAGCCAGGCCTGGAAGCGGCCAAAGCTCAGGCGGGCCTTCGTGCGCACTCCAGGGGTGGGAAGAGACGTGGTCGACATGGGCGCTTGCCTAGCGCGTTTTGGCCCATCGTGGAATCAGCTTGGCGTGAACAAAGGCCCTGAAATTACAGCAATATGGTTGCCGCACGGGGATGTGAGTGGTATCCCGCGCCCATGACGACCGTCCCTATTTCCAACATCCGCAATTTCTCCATCGTCGCCCATATCGACCATGGCAAATCGACGCTGGCCGACCGTCTGATCCAGATGACCGGCGGCCTCTCCGACCGCGAAATGGCGGGCAAGGAGCAGGTGCTCGATTCCATGGACATCGAGCGCGAGCGCGGCATCACCATCAAGGCGCAGACGGTGCGCCTGTCGTACCGCGCCAAGGACGGCAAGGATTACATCTTCAACCTGATGGACACGCCCGGCCATGTCGACTTCGCCTACGAAGTCTCGCGGTCGCTGGCGGCCTGCGAAGGTTCCCTGCTGGTGGTCGACGCCAGCCAGGGCGTCGAGGCGCAGACGCTCGCCAACGTCTACCAGGCGCTCGACAACAATCACGAGATCGTCCCGGTCCTGAACAAGGTCGATCTTCCCGCGGCCGAGCCCGAGAAGATCAAGCAGCAGATCGAGGATGTCATCGGCATCGATGCCTCCGACGCGGTGATGATCTCGGCCAAGACGGGCCTTGGCGTGCCCGACGTGCTGGAAGCCATCGTTACGCGCCTGCCGCCGCCGAAGGGCGACCGCAATGCGACCTTGAAGGCGCTGCTGGTCGACAGCTGGTACGACGTCTATCTCGGCGTCGTCGTTCTCATCCGTGTCGTCGACGGCGTCATGAAGAAGGGCAGCCGCGTGCGCATGATGGGCACGGGCGCCGCCTATGACGTCGAGCGCGTCGGCTTCTTCACGCCGAAGATGCAGCAGGTCGACGAGCTCGGCCCCGGCGAGATCGGCTTCATCACCGCCGCGATCAAGGAAGTCGCCGACACCCGCGTCGGCGACACCATCACCGACGACAGGAAGCCGGTGACGGAGATGCTGCCGGGCTTCAAGCCGGCCATCCCGGTGGTGTTCTGCGGCCTGTTCCCGGTCGACGCCGACGATTTCGAAACGCTGCGCGGCGCCATGGGCAAGCTGCGCCTCAACGACGCCAGCTTCTCGTTCGAGATGGAAACCTCGGCCGCGCTCGGCTTCGGCTTCCGCTGCGGCTTCCTCGGCCTGTTGCATCTCGAGATCATCCAGGAGCGGCTGTCGCGCGAGTTCGATCTCAATCTGATCGCGACCGCGCCGAGCGTCATCTACAAGATGAAGCTGACCGACGGCACCGAGATCGAGATCCACAATCCCGTCGACATGCCCGACGTGGTCAAGATCGCCGAGATCCAGGAGCCCTGGATCGAAGCCACGATCATGACGCCCGACGAATATCTCGGCAGCGTGCTGAAGCTGTGCCAGGACCGCCGCGGCTCGCAGAAGGAGCTGACCTATGTCGGCTCCCGCGCGATGGTGAAATACGATTTGCCGCTCAACGAAGTCGTGTTCGACTTCTACGACCGCCTCAAGTCGGTCTCCAAGGGCTACGCCTCGTTCGACTATCATCTCACCGACTACAAGCCGGCCGACCTCGTCAAGATGCAGATCCTCGTCAACAACGAGCCGGTCGACGCGCTCTCGATGCTGGTTCACCGCACCCGCGCGGAGGGGCGCGGCCGTGCCATGGTCGAGAAGATGAAGGAGCTGATCCCGCCGCACATGTTCCAGATCCCGATCCAGGCCGCGATCGGCGGCAAGGTGATCGCCCGCGAGACGGTCCGCGCCCTGCGCAAGGACGTCACCGCAAAATGCTACGGCGGCGACATCACGCGTAAGCGCAAGCTTCTGGAGAAGCAGAAGGAAGGCAAGAAGAAGATGCGGCAGTTCGGCAAGGTCGACATCCCGCAGGAAGCTTTCATTGCCGCGCTGAAGGTGGATGGCTGAGGCGGGCTGGCTTTTACAGTTACATCAGCCGCCGTCATGCCCGGGCTCGTCCCGGGCATTTGCGTTCGGGGACCCGGCAAAACAAAAATATCGAAAACAACCCCATGCACAGTAGACGAGGGCTTGTTTGGATTGGGGTTTCGATTTTTTAGAAATCAAATAGACCCATCGGGCAAAACAGCGGCATGATGGCATTGCGCAATTGCGCATCTGAGAATCCCTCGCACAGTAGGTAACGCAGAGAGATGGATTCCGGGTTCGCGCCAAGTGGCGCGCCCCGGAATGACGACGGTTACGAAAACGCGTAGCCGCCAGCCTTGCCCTCCGCCGTCTGATAGGCCACCATCCCCGCGCGCATCACCAACAAAACCAACAGCGCTGAGGAAACCCATGAGCAAGCCGTCACGCTTCGACTATGGCTGGGTCGTTGTCGCCGCGGGTGCGCTGATGACTTGCGTCGGGTTCGGCACGATGCTGTCGCTGGCGGTGTTTCTGCAGCCGATCTCGGAGGCGATGGGCTGGTCGCGCGCCGGGGTCTCGGCGGCGGCGACGCTGGATTTCCTCTTCATGGGATTTGCCGCGTTCCTGTGGGGTGCGCTGTCGGATCGGTTCGGCACCCGCATCGTGGTGCTCGCGGGAAGCATTCTGCTGGGGCTCGGCCTCGTCACTGCGAGCCAGGCGACAAGCCTGTGGCAGTTCCAGCTTTGCTTCGGCGTGCTGATCGGCATCGCGGCCGGCAGCTTCTACGCGCCGATGATGGCGCTCGCGAGCGCGTGGATCGAGACCAACCGGAGCCTTGCCGTGGCGCTGGTCTCCGCCGGCATGGGCGTGTCGCCGGTGACGATCGCGCCGACCGCGAGCTGGCTGATCACCGCCTATGACTGGCGCACCGCGATGCTGGTGATCGGCATCGCTGCGTGGGCGTTGCTGATCCCGGCCTGCTTCCTGGTGCGTCCGGCGCCGACAACGTCGGGCGCCGCCACCTCAAACGCAGCGCCAGAGGTCGAGCTGACCGCGGCGCAGGCGCTGCGCACGCCGCAATTCATCGCGCTCGCGGCGGCGCATTTCGCCTGCTGCGCCGCGCATTCCGGCCCGATCTTCCACATGGTGTCCTATGCGATGGTGTGCGGCATCGCTCCGCTCACGGCGGTGACGGTCTACAGCGTCGCCGGCGTCTCAGGCCTCGGCGGCCGCCTGCTGCTGGGCGCCCTCGCCGATCGCATCGGCGCGAAGCCCGTGCTGGTCGGCGGCCTGCTCGTGCAGGCGATGTGCATCGCGACCTATCTCGCAGTGGCGCAGCTCGGCGAATTCTACGCGTTGTCGGTGGTGTTCGGCCTCGCCTATGGCGGGGTGATGCCGCTCTATGCGGTGCTGGTCCGCGAATTCTTCGGCGCGCGCATCATGGGCACCGTGTTCGGCGCGGTGTCGGCCTTCGCCAGCCTCGGCATGGCGCTCGGACCGTGGGCCGGCGGGCTCGTGTTCGACAATTTCCAGCGCTACACATGGCTGCATGTCGGCTCCTTCGCGATCGGGCTGGCCGCCGTCGCGGTGGCGCTGAGCTTCCCGACGAAACGCAGGCCATCGCTCGACCTGGGCCGCGCTGCGGCGTGAGGAGGCAACGTGCAACGGCCAACCGTTGATCACGCGCTCACCACGTGATCAACGGCGAACGATGCAGCCAGGTGTCGACCTGCATTTGGTCCAGCACGAATGCCGCAACATCTTCTCGCGAGATGGCTCCGCCATTGAAGCCGCCGAGATCGCTGAGCGCCCGGATCGCGCCGCGGCCGGACTTGTCGTTCAGGACGGCGGGGCGAACGAGAATCCAGTCGAGCCCGCTGTTTCTGACGATCGCTTCCTGCCGGTTCTTGTCGGCATAAACCTTGCGCAGAAGCAGCGGGAAAATCACGTGGTCAAAGACGAAGCCGCCATGGCCGGCACTGTCTCCCGCGCCGATCCCCGTGATGCAGACCAGCCGGAAGACTTGCTCGGCCTTCATCGCGTTCACGAGCGCGCGCGTCGCCGTCGAGAGCAGCGTCACTTCGCGGAATAGGCTCGCTGGGGTACCGAGCGCGCTGACGACGACGTCCTGGCCAGAGACGGCCTCACGCAATGCTTTCTCGTCGCGAGCGTCTCCAACGACGACTCTTGCGCCGCTCAGGTCGCCCGCCTTCCCGGGTGACCGCACCAGCGCGGTCACTTGATGTCCTCGCGCCAGAGCCTGGCTGACGATCCGACGCCCGGTAGGGCCGGTTGCTCCAAGAACCAGCACCTTCAATGGGGCCCTGGCATTATCATCCGCAGAACTGATCATGATGGAATTCCTTGTCGTCGTGGTTGGAGCGCGCTCGTGCCTCAGGCCGAGGCCGCGCTCCCGGACGCGAAGTCGCGATAGGAGCGCAAGGGGCGGCCCAGAAGCGCCGTCAAGCGTTCGACGTCGCCCGCGTCGGGGATCATTCCATCGGTGAGGAAGCGTTCGCTCATCAGCCGCATGTCGAACGCCATCCAGCCCGGCATGAACTGCCTGAGATTCTTCTCGAAGCTGGCCGTATCGTCGCCGCCATAGGCGATCGTGCGCCCCAGCACGTCCGACCAGATGCCGGCGACATCTGCGCCGGTCAGCGTGTGGGGACCGACGAGATTGATGCGGTCCAGCGGCAGTGGTCCTGCGGACTGCTCGCGGTGAACCAGCTCGAGGGCTGCGATCTCGCCGATGTCGCGCACGTCGATCATGGCGAGGCCTTTGCTGCCGATCGGCATCGGGTAGACGCCGTATCCGGTCACCACGTCCTTGATCGTGAGATCGTTCTGCATGAAGTAGGCAGGGCGCAGGATGGTGGCATTGAAGCCCATCTGCTCGATCATCCGCTCGACGCCGAACTTGCCCGCTAAGTGCGGCACGTTCACGTAGAGGTCGCTGTGGATCACCGAGAGATAGACGACCCGTTCAACGCCGGCCTGGCGGGCCAGGTTAAGCGTGATCAGCGCCTGCGTGAATTCATCCGGCACGACTGCGTTGAGCAGGAATAAGGTGGAGACACCTGCGAGAGCGTCGCGAAGCGCATCGACGTCGAGCAGATCGCCTTGCGCGACCGTGACGCCTGCTGGGAAGCTGGCTTTCGCGGGATCGCGGACGAGCGCGCGCACGTCGGCGCCGCGCTTGACGAGCTGTTCGACGACCTGGCGGCCGACGGCGCCTGTGGCGCCGGTAACGAGGATGGTCATGGGGATCACTCCGGGTTTGGGGTTGGAAGACACCCGGAAACTAGCGATCCAAATTCGAACCAATAGACGCTATATCTGGACAGACTGTCTTACTGGTGGAACGAATGGACCTGCTCGCACTTGCCGATTTCAACCTGGTGGCCCGGCACGGAGGGTTCGGACGGGCCGCCCGGGCTGCCGGGCGCCCAAAAGCAACGCTTTCCCGCCGGGTGGCGGAACTGGAGAGCAGCCTCGATCTGCGCCTTTTCGAGCGCGGAGCACGCTTGCTGAAGCTCACCGAGGAAGGCCGGGCGCTGTACGAGCGGACGGCGGCATTGCTCGCCGAGCTTGACGAGACGGCAACCGCGATCGCTTCAGGTGGAGACAGGCCACGAGGCAGTTTGCGGATCAGCGCGCCATTGCTCATCTCGCAAACCGCCATGGGCAAGCTCGCCGCCGGGTTCGCGCTCAGATATCCGGAGGTCCGGCTCGAGATCACGACGGAAGACCGGGCCGTCGACATGGTGGAGGAAGGTTATGACCTCGTGATCCGGGTCAATCCGAATCCGGATGAGAGCCTCGTCGGACGAATTTTCCTGCGCGATCGGCTGGTGGTCGTCGCAAGCCCGCAACTTGCTCCACCCGCGGGCGATATCGCTGTTCCCGTGGTAGTACGCGGGGCGAGCGACCAGACCGCCATCTGGGAGATGACGGCACCGGCTGGCCACCGCGAGTTAAAGTTGATCCGGTCCTTCGCTTGTCGTCGCTTGTCATGGTTCGCGACGCAGTGCGGGCAGGTGTGGGCGCCGGCCGATTGCCGGTGTCGCTCGTGAGCCAAGATCTCGCGGCCGGCACGCTTGTGCATTGGGGCGACGTCGATGGACCGGAGATCGCCTTATGGGCACTCTACCCATCGCGACGACTGCTGAGCGCTCGTGTATCCGCCTTTCTCGATTATCTCAAAGATGCCTTTCCCACGGGAACGCCGGACGAACTGGCAGCCTATGTCGATGGGTAAGACTTGCAGGTTCTCTGAATGCGGCCCTCGAAGCGAAGTGAACCGCCGCTCCGAACCTTGATCCTCCCCGCCAAATAGACCACCATCGCGCATCTCACCGCTCACGGCAGAATGGGCGAGGAAACGCGCATGAACGCAACTCCCGGAGTTGGTCTGGTCGAACGTGCCCGGGCGCTCGCCCCGCTGATTGCGGGCGAAGCGGACGAGATCGAGCGGACGCGGCGGCTGACGCCGGCCGTCGTCTCCGCGCTGATCGAGAACGGCCTTTATCGCGCGCTGCTGCCGCAGAGCCTCGGCGGGGCTGAAGCTCCCATTGAAACCTTCATGCAGATGCAGGAAGAGATCGCGAAGGCCGATGCGTCCACGGCCTGGTGTCTCGGCCAGTGCAGCGTCTGCGCGATGATCGCGGCCTCGCTCGATCGCGATACCGCGCAGGAGATCTTCAACACCGCGCCCGGGATCCTGGCGTGGGGCGCGATCGCGCACGAGGCGCGCGCGGTCGCGGGCGGCTATCGCGTCACGGCGCGCTGGGATTTCGCCTCGGGCTCGCGGCAGGCGAGCTGGCTGGGCGCGCATGTGCGCATCCTCGGGGTTGACGGCACGCCGCGCAGGAACGCCGATGGCTCGCCGGAAGTGCGGACCATTCTGTTTCCCGCCGCAAGCGCGACGTTGCACGATGTCTGGCAGGCGATCGGGCTCGCCGGCACCGGCACCGATTCCTACGAGGTGAGCGACCTCTTCATCCCCGAGCGCTTCACGGCGTTCCGCGACGTGCCGTCCGGCTTGCGCGGGAAGGGACCGCTCTACAGGATCGGCACCGGCTCCGCCTTCAGCCTCGGCTTTGCCGCGGTGTCGCTCGGCGTGGCACGCGCGACGCTGGATGCGGCGATTGCACTTGCGCGCGAAAAGCGGCCCTCGCTGGCGGCCGGCGCGATGCGCGACAAAGGGGCGGTGCAGGGCCTGATCGGCCGCACCGAAGGCGATTTGCGCGCCGCGCGCGCCTATCTTTATGCCACCGCGGCTGCGATGTGGCACGAGCTGTCCGCGACGGGTGAGTTCAGCGCATCGCAGCGCGGTGCGACTGGCCGCGACCTGGACCATCCATCAATCGACAAAGGTGGTCGACACCGCCTATCACATGGCCGGCGCGACCGCGGTGTTCCGCAGCAACCCGTTCGAACGCCGGTTTCGCGACATGCACGCGATCGCGCAGCAGATCCAGGCGCGGGACACGCACTATGAGGATGTGGGGAAGGCGATTTTGGCGGCCAGCGTCGATGCCAAGCGGTGAATTCGTCTACGCCTTGCGGGCGCCGGGCAGCCGGCCTCGCCAGCCCATGCCGATCACCAGGGCAATCGTCAGAAGGAAAGCCGCGGCGGCGGCGAGGTCGACGATGCGGTCGCCTCCTGAGCAAATGTCCTGGTTGAGGCACGCGCGGGACAGGACGCCGCTTCGGACCAAGGCTGCGACCACGCCGAAATAGAGGAAGACGCTGAGCGCAAGATAGACGAGCGTACGCCGCAGCCGCGAGGGCATCGTCGGATCATCCTCACGCCGCTCCGTGATGAACTGGCCGGGCTTCGCCCTGGCGGGATCGCGGATCTGCACGGTCGAATGCGTGAGTAGATCGTGAACCGCCTGGTTGCGGCGCGTGGCAGCCAGGATCACGAACGAATACCAGCCCAGGATGCCCTTCACGGCAAAGCGTGCGAACGCCTTGGCGAAGCTCAAATTGCCGCCGCGATCGTCGATGACGCGCAAATTCGTCCAGATATGCCCGAGCGTTCCGCCGGCGCGCCAGACGAGCACCGGCTCGTAGAGCAGCAGGATAACGACGACTGCAACGCCGAGAATCCGGCTGAGCCCATCGCTCGCGACATTGCTCGCGATCGCCAGGGCGCCGAACAGCAGGGCCATCGCCAGCATCCAGTCGAGCAGAACGGCCTTGAACCGCCGCGAGAAGCGGGCATAGCGCGGTCCGGCCAGCGGAGGAGCATCGGAGGTCATGAGAGAAGCCGCATCGGTTCATTCGATCCCTGAGACGCCGCCAACCTGCGGCAGGTTCGACCATCCGCCAGCAATCGCATATGACGCGCATGCTTTGGGACGCGCAAGTTTCTGCATGACGGCCTCCTGTGCCGCTCACGCCACCAGCGCGGCGTCCTCGCCGTCGATGCCGCGTTGCGCGGCCAGCAGGCTGATGATCTCGGCGTTCGGCCTTGCCTTGCTGAACAGGAAGCCCTGGCCTTCGTCGCAGCCCTCGGTGCGGAGGCAGCTGAGCTCGGCTTCGGTCTCGACGCCCTCGGCGGTGATGATGACCCCCAGGCCTTTGCCGAGGCTGACGATGGAGCGGATGATCGCCTGGGCCTCGCGGTTGGCCCCGAGATCCCGCACGAAGGACTGGTCGATCTTGATCTTGTCGAACGGGAAGCTGCGCAAATAGCTGAGGCTGGAATAGCCGGTGCCGAAATCGTCCATCGAGATGCGCACCCCGAGCGCGCGCAGCGCATGCAGCGTCGCCAGCACCTGCGCGCTCTTCTCCAGCAGCAGCGTCTCGGTGATCTCGAGCTCGAGCCGCCGCGGCGGCAGGCCGGAATACCTCAAGGCGTCCGTCACGATCGAAAGCAGATTGCCGCTACGGAACTGCAGCGGCGACAGATTGACCGCGACGCGAACGTCGTCCGGCCAGGTCGCGGCGTCCAGGCACGCCCGGCGCAGCATCAACCCGCCGAGCGGATTGATCAGGCCGGTGTCCTCGGCGACCGGAATGAACTCGGCCGGCGAGATCATGCCGCGCTCGGCATGCGGCCAGCGCACCAGCGCCTCGAAGCCGGTGATGCGGCCGCTCTGGAGGTCGATCAGCGGCTGGTAATAAGGGCGCAGCACGTCGTTCTGGATCGCGTCGCGCAGCTCGACCTCGATCTTGCGGCGGGTCTGCGCTTTCGCGTCGAGCGCGGCCTCGAAGAAGGCGAAGCTGCCGCGCGCGTCCAGCTTGGCGCGCGACAGTGCCATGTCGGCGCTCTTGAGCAGCTTTTCGGAATCATCGCCGTCGCCGGGCGCCATCGCGATGCCGATCGAGGCGCCGATCACCACGGAATGGCCGTCGAGCAGATAGGGATCGGCGATCGCCGCAAGCAGACGTTTTGCCAGCATCACCGCGTCCTCGGGGCGCGTCAGGCCGCTCTGCACGATCGCGAACTCATCGGAGTTGAGCCGTGCCAGCGCGTCTTCCTCGCGCAAGGTGGAGCGCAGCCGCTTGGCGACGCCGCGCAGCAGCTTGTCGCCGACCGCATGTCCCAGCGTGTCGTTGACCGACTTGAAACTGTCGAGCCCCAGCATCAGCAGCGCGACCTTGTCGGTGCTGCGCCGCGTGTGCAGCAGCATCTCGTCGACCTGCTGGCGCAGCAGGCTGCGGTTCGGCAGGCCGGTCAGGCCGTCGTGCTGGGCCATGAAGGCGAGCCGCGCCTCGGCGCGCTTGCGTTCGGTGATGTCCATCAGCGCGAGCAGCACCGCCGGCCGCTCGGCATAGGTCAATTCGCGGGAATAGATCGCAAGGTCGATCAGCGCGCCGTCGGCCTTGACGTGCTTCCAGGTGCGGCCGGCCTGCTCCGCGCCGGTCGGATCAGCGGTCCAGGGCGGCTCGCTGTCGAAGGCCTGCAGCGAGCGGATCTTCAACCGCTCGAAGTCGGCGCGGCTGTAGCCGTAATGTGCGACCGCGGCGTCGTTGACGCCGAGGATGTGCTCGTCGTCCAGCGCGCAGACGATCATGGGAACGGGATTGCCGTCGAACAGCAGGCGGAACGAGGCCTCGCGCTGCTTCAACTCGGTGATGTCGACGCGCAGGCCGACGACGCCGCCATCGTCGGTCAGGCGCTCGTCGATCAGGATGACGCGGCCGTCCGACAGCTTCTGCTCGTGGCGTGCGCCGGGCTGATAGAGCCTTTGCAGCCGCTCGGCGATCCACTCGTCCTCATGGCCGATGGCCTCCGGATAGTCGCCGCGGGCGACGCCGATGCGCAACGTGTCTTCGAGACGCGCGCCCTCTTCGAACAGATCGGCGGTCTTGCTGTAAATCTCGGCGTATTTCTTGTTCCAGAGGACGTAGCGGCCTTCGGCGTCGAGAAATACGATGCCCTGCGGCAGGATGTCGACGGCCTGGCGCAGGCGCTCATGGGATTTGCGCGCGTCCGCGATCGCGGCTTCCGCCTCGGCACGGCTGCGCAGGACTTCATCGCGTTCCGAAAGACCTCGCGGCGCGCGCGCGAAGCGCGGCTTGCGCGGCGATTGACCAGCCCGGGCAAGCACGCTTTGCTTTCGTTTTCTTGTTTTTCGAGACCCCAAACCCAACTTCACTCGTCCCAGTCGCGCCCAACGGCGCAAGTTTTGGGGCAAGTGTCTGAAAAAAAAGTAATCTTGGGTGGCCCGGCCGGCCGGGGCCGCGCCTTGCGGCAACTGTAAACCGGATCGATTTGCCTGTTTGAGAGGCGCAGCAGCGTCACAGGGCACGGCAAACCTGTTGCCTCGCCGCTAGCGGAGAAAGACGTGACGCAAATATGCGCGCTATTCATGATTCAATTCCGAAAACGCATCAGCTTGCATGCAGGACGAAAACGGCTCTCGCTCCGCGCAAGAATTTTGGTCAATGCAGGATACGGTTATCGCAGTGTTAAGAATCCGGCTGGCCCCATGAAAAAACCACGACTTTTGGACGACCCTGTTGGATATGGGGATCGACATGCCGGGCGCGCCTTCGCACTGGGGCAACGGCCGTCAAGACGCTGTGAGATCGTCCGCCGCAGCACAGCCCGATTCTTAACCCCGACGCCGTGTTGGGCTATAAGGGCTGCGCATGAGTCCCCGCCGCCTCGCCCCTCTCCTGCTTTTAGCGACGTTCCTGACCGCCGGCGGCGCGCTGGCCCAGGACAAGGGTAGCGTGAACCCGAAGCCGCTGCCGCCGCTGGCCAATCCCAACGACCCCGATCTCGCCGCCAAGGAGCTGTTCGCGCGCAAGCTGCTGCCGTCGAAGGGGGCGGCCCATGTCATCGGCTCCTACACCAAGGGCTGCATCGGCGGCGCCGAGCAGATGCCGCTCAACGGCGACAATTGGCAGGTGATGCGGCTGTCGCGCAACCGCAGCTACGGCCACCCCGAGATGATCGCGCTGATCAAGCGGCTCGCGGCCAAAGCGCGCAAGGACGCGGGATGGCCGGGCATCCTGGTCGGCGACATCGCCCAACCGCGCGGCGGGCCGGCGCTGTCGGGTCATGCCAGCCACCAGATCGGCCTCGATGCCGACATCTGGCTGACGCCGATGCCGGACCGCCGCCTCTCGCGCGAGGAGCGCGAGGACATGTCGGCGGTGATGATGGTGCGCCACGACCGGCTCGACATCGATCCAAAAGTGTTCACACCTGGCCATGTGCTGGTGCTGCGCGACGCGGCCCGGGAGCCGGCGGTGCAGCGCATCTTCGTCAACGCCGCGATCAAGAAGGCGCTGTGCCGCGAGGCCAAGGGCGACCGCGCCTGGCTGTCGAAGATCCGGCCCTGGTGGGGCCACGACTACCACTTCCACATCCGCATGCACTGCCCGCCAGGCGCCGGCGAATGCGAGGGCCAGCCGTCGCAGTCCGAGGACGAAGGCTGCAAGCCCGCCGATCTCGCCTATTGGTTCTCCGACGCGGTGCTGCACCCCAAGCCGCCGCCGGAGCCGCCGAAGCCGAAACCGCCGATGACGCTGGCGCAGATGCCGGCGGCATGCAAAGCGGTGCTGCATGGGGCGGATGCAAAGCCGTAGTGTGTGTGGGCCGCGCTGCCGCCCCACCCAATGCTGTCGTCCCGGGGCGCGAAGCGAGCCCGGGACCCATAACCACAGGGAGTGGTTATGGCGCGAGGTGGCCACTCCGAATCTTCGCCAAACACAATCCTGTGGCTATGGATCCCGGGCTCGCGCTGCGCGCGCCCCGGGATGACGAACTCGTTGGTTGGTTCGTACCACGTGAATGCGGTACAATGGCGTTGCCGCTCAGCCGTAAGCTGCGGCATCTCCGGGACGCGCATCCCGTCGAACAAGCCTGACCGCAAGCCTCGCACCGCTCGCGCGGCCAACGATGGGATTTCACATGCGCGTTCTCGCCGTCCTCGCTGCGCTCTCGTTCGGCCCGACCTCCGCTCTCGCCGCTGAAGAACCGAGCGGCTGCGACAAGTTCAAATGGCCGATCGAGCGCGAGCGCGCCGCGCTCACCGCGCCGGACCGCACAACGCTCGCATCGGGCAGCGAGCAGGCGAGCTTGCCCTCCTCGGCCATCACGCTGGGACTGGTTGCCCCAAGCGAGGCAAAACTGCCGACGCCGCCGGAGCGCGCGCCCAAGGACGGCAGCTTTGCCGGCTTCACCAGCGTCAAGTCCGCCACGGCCGGGCTCTACACGATCAGCCTGTCCGCCGGCGCCTGGATCGACGTGGTCCAGGATGGGCATGTTCTCAAGCCCGTGGCCTTCAGCGGTGCGACCGATTGCGGTGGCATCCGCAAGACCGTGAAATACGAGCTTTCGGCGCAGCCTTTCGTACTTCAGCTCAGCGGCGCCAAGGAGAATTCGGTCGGGATCGCGATCCTGCCGGCGCAATAGGCCCGCCCGGCCGGACAAGCGGCCACCCTTTGACCTCGGGCGCCAGCCTGCTATCTTCGCAATTGCGATATCCCTGCCGGCCGTAAGCCGCAGCCGGGCCCCGTGGAGCAGCGCTTCCACCCGTCGCGACCTGACCCACCAACGCCAGACCTGTGCGTGCATCTTGCGCGCGCGGACTCGCACGGAGCGCTCCCCATGTTACGCATTTGTCGACTTTTCACCGCCCTCGTGATCCTCGCAAGCGCGAGCCTTTCGCCGGCCGCCGCCGAGGACAAGACCATCACCGTGTTCGCCGCGGCGTCGATGAAGAACGCCCTCGACGAGATCGACGCCGCCTACACCGCCAGGACCGGCGTCAAGTTCTCGGTCAGCTATGCCGCGAGCTCGGTGCTGGCGAGGCAGATCGAGCAGGGCGCGCCGGCCGACGTGTTCGTCTCCGCCGACACCGACTGGATGGATTACGCGATCTCCAAGAAGACCATCAACGAGCCTTCCAGAGTCAATCTGCTCGGCAACAGCATCGTGCTGATCGCGCCGAAGGATTCCAAGATCGCCAACGTCACAATCGCGCAAGGCTTCGACCTCGCCAAGCTCGCCGGCGACGGCAGGATCGCGACCGGCGACGTCAAGTCCGTACCCGTCGGCAAATACGCCAAGGCCGCGCTTGAGAAGCTCGGCGCCTGGCAGGCCGCCGAGCCGAAATTCGCGATGGCCGAGAGCGTGCGCGCCGCGCTGACGCTGGTGGCGCGCGGCGAGTCCAACCTCGGCATCGTCTATGCCACCGACGCCAAGGCCGAGCCAGGCGTCAAGATCGTCGGCACCTTCCCGGCGGGCTCGCATCCCGCGATCATCTATCCGGTCGCCGCGACCACGACGGCGAAGGACGGGACCAGCGACTATCTCGCCTTCCTGCGCTCCTCCGCCGCCAAGACCATTTTGGAAAAATACGGCTTCAAGTTCCTGGTCAGCCCGACAATCTGATAATCACCACTTGATGTTCGACATCTCTCCCGCCGAATGGACCGCGATCCTGCTCTCGCTCAGGGTCGCGATCATCGCAACGCTGGTGGCGACGCCATTCGGCATCGCGCTGGCGTGGCTGCTGGCGCGGCGCGATTTCTGGGGCAAGTCGATGCTCGACGCCGTCGTGCATCTGCCGCTGGTGCTGCCACCTGTCGTCACCGGCTATCTGCTCTTGCTGACGTTCGGCCGCCGCGGCCTCGTCGGCGGATTCCTCGCCGACCAGCTCGGCATCGTCTTCTCGTTCCGCTGGACCGGCGCCGCGCTGGCCTGCGGCGTGATGTCGTTTCCGCTGCTGGTGCGGCCGATGCGGCTGTCGATCGAGGCGATCGACCGCCGGCTCGAGCAGGCCGCCGAGACGCTCGGCGCCGCGCCATGGAAAGTATTCTTCACGGTGACGCTGCCGCTGGCTCTGCCGGGCGTGCTCGCCGGCATGGTGCTCGGCTTTGCCAAGGCGATCGGCGAGTTCGGCGCCACCATCACCTTCGTCTCCAACATTCCCGGCGAGACCCAGACGATCTCGTCCGCGATCTACTCGCTGATCCAGACGCCGGACGGTGACGCCGCGGCCGGCCGGCTCGTGATCGTCTCGATCGTGCTGGCGCTGGGCGCGCTGATCGCCGCCGAATGGTTCGCCCGCCGCGCCACTGCGCGCCTGCACGGGAATTGACCATGCTGCGCGTCGATGTCGAAAAACAACTCGGTGAATTCTCGCTCGCCGCATCGTTCACCGGCGAGGGCCGCGTCATCGGCCTGTTCGGCGCCTCGGGCGCCGGCAAGACGTCACTGGTCAACATGATCGCGGGGCTGCTGCGGCCGGACCGCGGCACCATCGTGCTCGACGGCGAGACCGTCGACGACACCGCGGCCGGCATCCATATCCCGACCTGGCGCCGCCGCATCGGCTATGTGTTCCAGGATGCGCGGCTGTTCCCGCATCTCAACGTCGCGCAGAATCTCGACTATGGACGGCAGATGAACCGCCTGGCGCCGGATCCGGCGCAGCACAAGCGCGTCATCGACCTGCTCGACATCGGCACCCTGCTCGGCCGCCGCCCTGGAAAGCTCTCCGGCGGCGAGCGCCAGCGCGTCGCGCTCGGACGCGCGCTGCTGGCAAAACCGCGCCTGCTGCTGCTCGACGAGCCGCTCGGCGCGCTCGACGAAGGCCGCAAGCTCGAGATCCTGCCCTATCTGGTGCGGCTGCGCGACGAGGCCAACGTGCCGATGGTCTATGTCAGCCACGACGCCGCCGAGCTGCGCCAGCTCGCGACGCAGATCGTGATGCTGAAGCAGGGGCGGGTGACGAGTTTTGGCGGAGTGAAGGTGCTGGCGTGAGACCGTAGCCCGGATGGAGCGCAGCGCAATCCGGGACTCTTCCGTACCGATACAGCGGCCCCGGATTACGCTGCGCTCCATCCGGGCTACGAACTGTTGTTCGAAAAGCGAAGGTCGAGCCTCGCCGTCATTGCGGAGTTTCTCTCGTGCCCCGGACGCGACGCAGCACGTAGTGATGCGGCGCAGAGCCGGGGCCCACATCCACCATGGGTCCCGGCTCTGCGCAGCAACGCTTGCGCGTTGCAGCGCGTCCGGGACACGAGAGCCTCGCTAAACCCCCGCCACCGAGGTCCACACATCCGCGAGCTTCTTCCGCAGCGCCTGCGCGCGCGTCAGCGGCGGCGGCGCCTCGTCTTCTTCCGGCAGGCGCAGGCCGACGACATTGACGCGGCCGCCGGAAATGCTGCGCGCGACCAGCACGATCTCGTCCAGCGGCAACTCGGCGCCCTCCTTCGGGGCGCGGTCGAGATGGACGTCGAAATAATCGGCCAGCGTCAGCTTGCTCTCGTCCTCGCCGACCTTGACGCCGTAGATCTCCGCAAGTTCGGCCAGCGTGTGCTCGCCGGAGACCATGAAGTCGCCGAGCAGATGCGGATCGGGCGCCGAGCTCGGCTGCATGTCGACGAAGAAGCGGTCCAGCGACTCGGCCTTTTCCGGCGGCGCCAGCAGGTAGATGTAGTCGCCGGGCGCGATGGGGTCGGCCTCTAGCGGCGTCAAGATGTTCTCGTTGCGGATCACCAGCGTCGGCTTGGACCAGGACGGGATCAGGCCGCGACGGAAATACAGGCTCTTGGGCCGCACCGGATAGCCGACCAGCTGCTGCTCGAGCTGCCCGGGTAGATCCAGCTCGACACGGCGCGGACCGCGCTCGGCGCGCGGCAGAGCGACATGCAGCTTGCGCGCGGCGGGTGCCAGCGTCCAGCCTTGCAAGAGCAGCGAGATGATGACGACGACGAAGGCGACGTCGAAATAGAGATAGGCCTTGGACAAGCCGACCAGCATCGGGATCGAGGCCAGGAAGATCGCGACGGCACCGCGCAGGCCGGTCCAGGCGATGAAGATCTTTTCGCGCCAGTTGAAGCGGAATGGCGCCAGGCACACGAACACCGCGATTGGCCGCGCCACCAGCATCAGCACGAAGGAGACCCCGACCGCCGGCAAGACGCTGGCCCCTAACCGGCTTGGCGAGACCAGCAGGCCGAGCAGCACGAACATCACGATCTGCGCCAGCCAGGTCGCGGCATCGAGGAAAGCCACTACCGAATTGTGCGCGCGGGTCGGCCGGTTGCCGATGATGATGCCGGCCAGATAGACCGCGAGGAAGCCGGAGGCGTGCATGATCTGCGAGCCGCCAAAGATCACGAGGGCCGCAGTCGTCACGAACGGCGCGTGCAGGCCCTGCGGCAGCGCGACCTTGTTGAGCGCGATGACGACGAGCCGTCCGCCGAAGACGCCGACCACGGCGCCCAGCACCGCCTCCTGGATGAACTCCATCGCCACATGGCTTGCGGAGCTCGATCCCAGCGAGATGTATTCGACCAGCATCAAAGTGAGGAAGATCGCGAAAGGATCGTTGGTGCCGGATTCGGCCTCCAGCGTCGCGCCGACGCGCGGGCGCAGGCGCAGACCCTGGGTATGCACCAGCAGGAAGACGGCGGCGGCGTCGGTCGAGGCGACCACCGCGCCGACCAGCAGCGACTCCGTCCAGTTGAGGTCGAGCGCGTATTTGGCGAACGGCGCCGTGATCAGCGCGGTCAAGAGCACGCCGACGGTCGCGAGCACCACGGACGGGGCGAGCACGGTGCGGATGCTGGCAAAGCGCGTCTTCAAGCCGCCGTCGAACAGAATCAAGGCCAGCGCGACAGAGCCCACCAGATAGGTGGTGCGGACGTCGTCGAACTGGAGCTGGCCGGGGCCGGAATCGCCCGCGAGCATGCCGATCAAAAGGAAGACGAGCAGCAAGGGCGCGCCGAAGCGCAGCGCAAGCAGGCTCGACAGGATACCGGCCATCACGAGGACGGCGCCGAGCAAAATGGCAATGCTGACGGAGTCGAGGGAAGCCATCCACCTTCCGGGTAAAAACAGCTGGAATTGCATCCTTATCGTCGGCAGACTCGCGCGCCAACCCATTTTCTTCCGCTCGCGGCAATCTGCCCGCGTTTTGCGGCCTTAACGCGCTTCACTTAGCGGTGTATCGATGGCCCGGCCGCGCCCTTTGTGGGATTCTGCGGCTCCCTCGAATCAATTCCTCCCCGCTTGCCGACGAGACCGATGGACATGGACCTCAAGGACTTCATGGAGTTCGTGCAGACCACCGCGCGCAGCGTCGGGGCGGAAATCTCGTCGCCCTGGTTCTACCTGCAATTCGGTCTCATCCTGGCCGCGGCCGGCATCGCCTATGCCGCGGAGACCGGCGTGCGCAACCGGGTCGACATGACCGCGCTGACGATGCGCTGGCCGCTGCCGCTCCGGCACTTCGCCCGGGTGATGGTCTCCAGCGCCTCGACGGCGGTCTTCACGCTGCTCGTGATCATCTCGCGCGTGGTGATGTACCACGCGACCTGGCCGAGCCGCTCCTATCTGCTGATGGTCGCCGCCAAGCTGGGCTTCGCATGGCTCGTGATCCGGCTGGTGACCTCGGTGCTGCGCAATGCCTTCATCGTCCGCCTGGTGTCGATCACGGCGTGGCTTCTCGCCGCGCTCTCGATCCTCGGCCAGCTCGATACGACGGTCGACCTGCTCGATTCCTACGCGATCGTGCTCGGTGGTCTCAGGCTGACCCCGCTGCTGGTCCTCAAGGCCGGCGCGCTCCTGCTGATCGCGCTGTGGCTCACCAACATCGCGAGCAATTTCGCCGAGAGCCGGATCAACGCAACCACCGACCTGACGCCGTCGGTGCAGGTGCTGCTGGTCAAGATCATCCGCATCGGGCTTCTTGCCATCGCAATCGTCATTGCGCTCGGCGCGGTCGGTATCGACCTGTCGGCGCTCGCGGTGTTCTCCGGCGCGGTCGGCGTCGGCATCGGTATCGGCCTGCAGAAGATCGTGGCCAACTTCATCTCGGGCATCATCCTGCTCGCCGACAAATCGGTGAAGCCCGGCGACCTCGTCACCATCGGCGACAATACCGGCCGCATCAGCGCGATGAAGACGCGTTATATTTCCGTCGCCGCCGGCGACGGCCGCGAGTTCCTGGTGCCGAACGAGGATCTGGTGACGCAGAAGGTCGTCAACTGGACCTATACCGACAAGAACACGCTGGTGAAGATCGCCTTCGGCACCAACTACGACGCCGACCCCCGCCTGGTCACCAAGCTCGCCGCCGAGACCGCAGCGGCCCATCCGCGCGCCACCAAGGGCAAGCCGCCGAACGCCATCCTGACCGAGTTCGCCGAAGCCGGGATGAAGTTCTCGCTGACCTTCTGGATCGCGGACCCCGACGGCATGGACAACGTCAAGAGTGACGTGATGCTGTCGCTGTGGGACGCTTTCAAGCGCGAGGGCATCCGGGTTCCCTACCCCGTCCGCGAAATCCGGGTCCGCGGCGGCGCGCTGCCGGTGGAAACCTCCGTAGAAGTCCCGAATTAGGCCCGCTTTCGGGCGCAAGAGGCGGCAAGATCCTTATTTTGACGCGTTTTCTTCACACGAACCGGTAGCCACTTCGCTCGAAAACGCTCTGCCTTGGCTTGCACGAAGGCCCGCAATCATTAAATTGGGGCCTGAAATCAAGACTTTCCGCCGATATCGAGCCCACCTCAGAAGATTGCGCCCGCATGAGCTACGTCGAAGCCTCCGATACCTCCCTGCGCAAGACCGGACAGATCAAGCTGCATGGGCCGAGTGCCTTTGCCGGCATGCGCAAGGCGGGCGCGCTGGTGGCGAAGTGCCTCGACGAGCTCACCGACATCGTCGGGCCCGGCGTGCCGACCGAGCGCATCGACGAATTCGTCCGCGACTTCGCCTTCAGCAACAATGCCTATCCGGCGACGCTGATGTATCGCGGCTATCGCTACTCGACCTGCACCTCGCTCAACCACGTCGTCTGTCACGGCATGCCCGGTGACCGTCCGCTAAAGGAAGGCGACATCGTCAACATCGACGTCACCTTCATCGTCGACGGCTGGTACGGCGATTCCAGCCGGATGTATGCGGTCGGCCCGATCGCCCGCAAGGCCGAGCGGCTGATCGAGGTGACGTATGAAGCGATGATGCGCGGCATCGCCGCGGTGAAGCCCGGCGCCACCACCGGCGACATCGGCCACGCCATCCAGAGCTTCGTCGAGCCGCAGGGCATGAGCGTGGTGCGCGATTTCTGCGGCCATGGCCTCGGGCGCATGTTCCACGACGAGCCGAACATCATTCATATCGGCCGGCCCGGCGAAGGCGTGCAGCTCAAGCCTGGCATGTTCTTCACCATCGAGCCGATGATCAATCTCGGCAAGCCGCATGTGAAGATCCTCTCCGACGGCTGGACCGCCGTCACCCGCGACCGTTCGCTGTCGGCGCAGTTCGAGCACTCCGTCGGCGTCACCGCTGATGGCGTCGAGATTTTTACGCTGTCGGAGCGGCACGGCGAGAAGCAGATCGGGTAAGGCTTCAAAGGCTCGCCGGCCGGACGTGAACCGCATTTGTCCCCGCAATTGACGGTTGCAAAAACGCGGTTCCGCGGCAATGCTGGCGGCCGATGCCCGCCAAGCCGGACCACGACAAGAGCAAGCCTGAGGACCCGCCGCACTATCACGGCCATCGCGAGCGGCTGCGCGAGCGCTTCTACAGCGCCGGCGCGGATGCGCTGAGCGATTATGAACTCCTGGAGATGGCGCTGTTTCCGGCGCTGCCGCGGCGCGACACCAAGCCGCTCGCGAAAACGCTGATCAAGATTTTCGGCTCGTTCGCCGAGGTCGTGCACGCGCCGGTGGCGCGCTTGCGCGAGGTTGACGGCATCGGCGAGGCCGCGATCAACCAGCTCAAGCTGATTGCGGCCGCCGCGAGCCGCGTGACCAAAGGCGAGGTCAACAGCCGCAACGCGCTGTCGTCCTGGAACGAGGTGATCGACTATTGCCGCTCCAGCATGGCGTTTGCCGAGAAGGAGCAGTTTCGCCTGCTGTTTCTCGACAAGCGCAACCAGCTGATCGCCGACGAGGTGCAGCAGACCGGCACCGTCGACCACACCCCGGTCTATCCGCGCGAAGTGATCAAGCGCGCGCTGGAATTATCGGCGACCGCCTTGATCCTCGTCCACAACCATCCCTCCGGCGATCCCTCGCCCTCGCAGGCCGACATCCAGATGACCAAAGCGATCATCGACATCGCAAAACCACTCGGGATTGCCGTGCACGACCACATCATCGTCGGCAAGAGTGGCCACGCCAGCCTGCGCGGGATGCGGTTGATTTGACACTTCCAGGGAAGTCAGTCTCGACGAAGTAACTGGACCTGGCGAGTTGACGTCATTCAGCGGCCAGATGCTCTGAGGCAAGCTTCCGCTTCATGCGCGCGATCGCCTTGGGTCCACCGCCGGCGAGTTCTTTGGCGATGGCCCCCAACCGAGGATCGGCGGGACGATAGCGGTTGCCCCAATCGCCGAGACTCACCAGCACGGGCAGCAGATCAATTCCGGCCTGCGCCAGCTGGTACACCGTCTTGAGCTTGTGATTGGGATCGTCGTGACGAGTGACGATCCCTTCGTCCAGAAGGGTCTGCAGCCGTTCTGCGAGGGTGCGCGATGAAATGCCCTCATCCGAGTGCAGGAACTCCCTGAAGTGCTTTTTTCCCGCAAACACCATGTCGCGAATGATCAACAACGTCCATCGATCGCCGACGATCTCCAGCGAAAGATTGACCGGACAGCCCGACTTCTCTTTGCCCGCCATTACAATTCCATTTTTAAAGCGATTTACTATTGACACCATTAGCATCCCGCGCCAATGATTGCAAATGTAAATCGCTGATCGAAGTTAGGAAGCCATGACCCGTTTGGAGCGATCGACTGGAGGTCAGCGAACGATTGTGGTGGTTGGCGTCACCAGTGAGGTCGAGATCCTCGGCCGTGCTCTCGGCAGGCAGGTTGCCTATCAAGCAGCGCCCTATTCGAACGTTCGCGCGGGCATGATCGAAAACGGCATATCGGCGAGTTTTGCCGACGCGCTGATCGAGACTGCCAGAAGCTTCAACAATGGCGAGCGCTGGGCAATGGAGGCGCCGGGTCCACGGAACACAGCCCCGACGTCACTGGAGCGCTGGGCCGAACGCGCCTTCGGTGCAGCCGGTCACGCCTGAGACAGCAATTTCAAGGGAGTTCGGAGATGAGGAAACTCGTTCTTCAAATGCAGATGTCGGTCGACGGCTTTGTCGGCGCGGACCGTGCCCGCGATTGGCAAGTTTGGGGCTGGGGCGACCACAACCCCTGGGATGAAGTGCTCAAGCGTGATTTCAATGGTCACTTTGAGTCAATCGACAGCATCCTGCTGAGCCGTAAGATGGTTGAAGAGGGGTACCTCGACCATTGGGGCAACGCCGCCAAGAAATTCGCGCAAGATCCCTTCTACGCATTTGCACGGCGCATCGTCGACATCCAGAAGGTGGTTCCAAGCGACAGATTGCAGAAATCCCGCTGGGAGCGCACGATCGTATGCAGCGGAAACCTCCCGCGCGAGGTCAGTGCTCTGAAAGCGCAGCAAGGCGGCAATATAGCCGTCTTCGGGGGCGCAAGTTTCGCCTCAGCACTGATCGCCGCCGGACTGGTGGACGAATTCCAGTTTTACGTCAATCCGGCAGCACTGGGCAGCGGACGACGCATCTTCGATCAGAGCGGCTTTGACAAGCTCCGTCTCCTCGGCTGTCAGGCCTATGATTGCGGGATTGTGGTCAGCCGCTATGCGCCGATGGCCCAGACCTGACACAATGCGTGTCGGAAGCGGCGGAGCACGGTGACAAGCATCGAAGCCTAGCTGAAGCAGGTTGGAGCAATACGGTCGACGGTTCGCACACCGTCAGTAGCAATACCGCGGATCGACCGGGACGTAGCGGCCGTCCGGGCGCTGCATGTAGCAGCCGCGCTGATAGGCGTAGTAACCGGAGCGGCGGCGCTCGCCTTCGGAGGCGATCGCGGCGCCCGTGCCGGCACCGACGACGGCGCCGATGGCAGCACCGCGGCCTCCGCCGAGCGCGCCACCGAGGATCGCCCCGCCGACGCCGCCGATGATCGCGCCGCCGATGGCATCCTGGGCGGCGGCCTCATGCGCCGGCACCGCCATCGCAACCGTCAGACACACCGCCATTCCAACAGCTCGAAGCATCCCGAATCCTCCCGGTTGATGCCGCCAGTCATAGCGCTCGGGACGGCGCCGGACCAGACCAATTGTCGCAGCCAGCGCGGGGCCTCAGGCCGAAGGTTACGGTTCGACCCAGCGCTGCACGGCCTCGACGGTATCGGCGGGCGTGGTGTTGAAGCAGATCGCAGCGTCCGGCGCCAGGCGATGGACGAGGTTGAGCACCTTCTCGAACAGCACGAGGCGCTCCTTCGGCTCGCGCAGGCCGGCGCCGATCACGACGCAGTCGAAGCGCTCGTCGCGCAGCGCCGCCGTGACGCCGGCTTCCGCGGTGACGTCGAGATCGATCAGGCAGCTCGTGACCTCGAAGCCGAGATCGCGCAGGCGCAACAGCTGGGCCTCGATGTAGGTTCGCACGAGCTCCGGCGTGAGCTGCGGGAATGCGCTGTAGTCGGCACTGCCGGGTTCGATGCCGATCGCGAGGACGCGCTTGGCCATGCCGGATCTCCCAACGAAATCACCTCTTCCGTCAACGAGATGCCCGGTCTGCAGGTTCCGCCTTCGCGTGGCGCCATTCGCGGCAACGAATGTCGGGCCGCCTATTGACGCAGCATGATCAGGGGATCGGCGGTATCGGGGACGCGCCGCCACTGTGCGTTGTCGTCGGCTTCGAACTGCCAGACGTTGCCCGATTTCGACATCAGGATGATCTGGCCGCGCTCCAGCCGCCATTGCGTCGGGTTGAACTGCGCGATGGCCGCGTCGCATTTCGGCTTGAGGAAGACCTGGAAATTGTCCTGGCCGGCTTCCGTGTTGGTCAGCGTCAGCCCGCAGACCGGCTGGCCGTTGCCGCGCACCATCGCCCAGTCGCCGATCATCTGGTCCATCGACTTGGCCATCGAGCGGGCCGCGGCGAGATCCTGCAGGATGTAGACGCCCTCGCCCTGGCGCAGGCCCTCGAAGATGCCGGCCTCGACCTCAGTGAAGTCGATCACGGCTTCACCGCTCGCATCCTGCAGACGGACGATGTCGAGGCCCCTGACGCTCCAGGCGACGATGTCCTTGGTGAAGGGCAGCGCCGCCTTGCAGGCCGGCTCCAGCTCGAGCTTGAAGCCCTGGGCCGCGGCGTCGCCCTTCATCGTGACGACGCAGGTCTTGCTGCGCTCGGTGGTCGATAGCTCCCACTGCCCGAGCATCTCTTTCTTCAGGCTCGTTGCATCCTGCGCATGCGCAGCGCCGTTCGCGGCCAAGGAGGCCGCGACGGCGAATGCAACGACCCGAAGACTTCGCATCAGCGCCCCTTGAACGGCGTTTCGGCCACCGGCGTCAACGGCGCCTTGCCTGAGAACCATGACTTGAGGTTGTCGACCACGAGCTGGTCCATCGCGTTGCGCGTCACCACCGAGGCCGAGCCGATATGCGGCAGCAGCACGACGTTCTGCATGGTCTTGAGCTCGTCCGGCACAGTCGGCTCGGCCGCGAACACGTCGAGGCCGGCGGCGAGGATGGTGCCGGACTTGAGCGCCTGCACAAGCGCCGGCTCGTCGACCACCGAGCCGCGCGCGACGTTGACCAACACGCCGCGCGGGCCGAGCGCCTTGAGCACCTCGGCATTGATCATCTTGTTGGTCGAGGCGCCGCCGGGCACGATCACCATCAGCGTGTCCACCGCCTTCGCCATCTCGATCAGATCGGGATAGTGCTTGTAGGAGACGTCCTTGGACGGATTGCGCGAGTGGTAGACCACCGGCACCAGCGAGGCATCGAGCCGGCGCGCGATGGCCTGGCCGATCCGGCCCATGCCGACGATGCCGACCTTGCGATCGCGCAGCGAACCGACGCTGAGCGGATAGTTCTGCGTCTGCCAGAGGCCGGAGCGCACGTAGCGATCGGCTTTGATGAACTCGCGCAAGGTGGAGATCAGCAGCCCCATCGCGACGTCGGCGACCTCCTCGGTCAGCACGTCGGGCGTGTTGGTGACGATGATGCCGTGCTCGGCCGCGTATTTGGCATCGACGTGGTCGTAGCCGACGCCGAAGCTTGCCACCATCTCGATCTTGGGCAGCTGCGACAGCGAACCCTTGTCGGCACGGACGGTGTGATAGGTCACCGCCACGCCGCGGATCTTCTCGCGGATCGCCGGCGTCAGCCGTTCGAGGTCGCCGTGCGTCTCGGCCTTGTGCACGACGAAATGGTCGGAAAACCCGTTCTCGAGGATCGGCCGCACCGGACCATAGATCAGAAGGTCGATCTTTTCGGACGAAATCGAACCGGCAGCCATCAGTTTTCCTTTCCAAGCGCGCTCTCATGCCAGCGCCGTAAAACGAGGTGGGAAACTACCGCCAGCACCCCATAGATGACAATCCCGGCCAGCGACAACAAAAGCAGCGCTGCGAACATGCGGGGTATGTTCAATCGATAGCCCGACTCGGCGATCCTGTAGGCGAGCCCGGAGCCCGCACCGGCCGTTCCGGCCGCAATCTCGGCCACGACCGCGCCGATCAGCGACAGGCCGCCTGCGATGCGCAGGCCGCCGAGAATGTAGGGCAACGCCGCGGGCAGCTTGAGAAAGCGCAGTGTCTGCGGCTTTGAGGCGCCATAGAGCTGGAACAGGCCGGCAAGGTTGCGATCGACCGAATTGAGCCCGAGCGTGGTGTTGGACAGCACAGGGAAGAAGGCGACAATGAAGGCGCAGACCACGACTGCGGTCTGCTGCTCCAGGTAGATCAGCAGCAATGGTGCGATCGCGATCACCGGGGTGACCTGGAGGACGATGGCATAGGGGAACAGCGAATATTCCACCCATTTCGACTGGTTGAACAACAGCGCCAGCGCGACGCCGCCGATGCTGGCGGCGAGGAAACCTTCCAGCGTCGTCAGAAGCGTGGTCGCGAGCGATTGTGACAGCACCGCCCAGTCCTTGATCAGCGTCAGGACGATGACGGAGGGCGCGGGCAGCACGTAAGGCGGGATGTCCTTGATGCGGACCATGAGTTCCCAGGCGAGGATGCCGGCCGCGAACACGATGACGGGAAGCACGAAGCGCATCGCGCGTTGCGCGCCTCGCGGTTTTGCGGTGACGGCAGCTTGCACGCTCATAGCGTCGACTGCCCCGAATAAGACGGCGCCAGCGCGGCCGACACCTTCCGGCAATAATCGGAATAGGCGGCGGAGGTGCGAAACGTCTCGCTGCGCGGCTCGACCGTCTCGATGCGGATGTCGGCCTGGATGCGGCCGGGCCGCGCCGTCATCACCACCACGCGCTGCGACAGGTAGACGGATTCGAACACCGAATGGGTGACGAAGATGACGGTCTTGCCGAGGCTGCGCCACAGCGCGAGCAGATCATTGTTGAGACGAAAGCGCGTGATCTCGTCGAGCGCGGCAAACGGCTCGTCCATCAGAAGGATATCCGGATCGGTGACGAGCGCGCGCGCCAGCGACACCCGCATCTTCATGCCGCCAGAGAGCTCGCGCGGAAAGGCATCGGCGAAATCGGCGAGCCCGACGCTGGCCAGCGCCGCGTCGGCACGCCCGCGCGCCTCCGCCTTCGGCACGCCGGCGAGCTTGAGCGGCAGCCTCACATTCTCGCGCACGCTGGTCCAGGGCATCAAGGTCGGCTCCTGAAACACGAAGCCGATACCGTGGCCCGGCTGCACCACGCCCTCGTGATGGGCCACCCGCACGATGCCTGAGGACGGCGCGCTGAGCTCCGCGATCAACCGCAACACCGTCGACTTGCCGCAACCGGACGGACCCAGCAGCGAGATGAACTCGCCCTTGCGGACAGTGAGGTCGAACGGGCCGAGCGCCATGACGCCGTTGTCATAGGTCTTCGTCACACCGCGCAGGCTGACGGCGAGATGCGTCAGGCCGGCGTCGGCCGCGGACGAGGTTTTGCCTGATGACATCGAGCTTGCGCTACGGCTTGCCCGGGCGCAGCTCGACGCCGACGCCCTTGTTGACGAAGCGCAGCGTGTAGGATTTGCGGAAGTCGAGTTCGGGCTTCACGACGCCGGCCTTGACCATCTTGTTGAAGAAGGAGGTGTAGCGCTCGTCGCTCATCGCGCCGATGCCGTTCTTCAAACTGTCGCCGGAATCGACGATGCCATGCTCCTTCATCTTGGCGACGGAATAGGCCAGCAGGTCGTCGGTCATTTCCGGATTGAGCTTCTTGATCATGGCGTTGCCGGCGGAATTGTCGCGGTAGATGTAATTGTACCAGCCGATCATGGAGGCATCGACGAAACGCTGCACCAGGTCGGGCTTCTTCTCGACCACGTCGCGGCGCGTCTCGATCAGGGTCGAATAGGTGTTGAAGCCGTAGTCGGCGAGCAGCAGCACGTTCGGCTTGAAGCCGGCGGCCTTCTCCACCGCGAACGGCTCGGAGGTGACGTAGCCCTGCATCGCGCTCTTGGGATTGGCGATGAAGGGTTGCGGATTGAAATTATAGGGCCGCACGTTCTTCTCGTTGAAGCCGTATTCGGACTTCAGCCACTGGAAATAGCTGCCCATGCCCTCCTTGGAGACGAACAGCGTCAGCGGCTTGAGGTCCTCGATCTTGCTGACCTTGGCATCCGGCTGCGTCAACATCACCTGCGGATCCTTCTGGAAGATCGCGGCGATGGTCACGACGGGAACGTTGTTGGCGACCGCGTCGAACGACATCAGCGTGTTCGCGGCCATGAAGAAATCGATCTTGCCGGCGATCAGCAGCATCCGGTTGTTCTCGTTCGGACCGCCGGGAACGATGGTGACGTCGAGGCCGTATTTCTTGTAGGTGCCGTCAGCGACCGCCTGGAAGAAGCCACCATGCT
Source organism: Bradyrhizobium sp. AC87j1 (assembly GCF_002936975.1). Classification (NCBI taxonomy): domain Bacteria; kingdom Pseudomonadati; phylum Pseudomonadota; class Alphaproteobacteria; order Hyphomicrobiales; family Nitrobacteraceae; genus Bradyrhizobium; species Bradyrhizobium sp. AC87j1. The sequence continues at coordinate 1,582 of NZ_PTFE01000056.1, read as the reverse complement.
CGGCCTCCGCGACCCAATTGGTGCCGAAGGTAACCTTGTCCAGGGTTTCGGCCCGCGCCGGGACGCTCCAGATCAGAGCGGTCATCAGGCCCGCAGTTAGCGCTCTGCGCAGATGAGAGGGGGTCATAATGGCACTCCGTCGATCGCTTCCAGCATAATCGCGTCTAGCTCGTGGCAGGCCAACGCGATAAAACCGCATGACGTCAGGGGACACGAGCCGGCCGGGCCCGCGTCCCCTGATCCCAAATTACGTGACAAATTCGGGCAATGAAACCTCCAAAGAAAACTCAATGATGCCATCCCGCGACTGGACCGAAATCCGCTGGGCCGATGCGCCCCCCGCGGAGACGTCGCGCTGGATCGCGGTGCTGCCGCTGGCGGCGACCGAGCAGCACGGCCCGCATCTGCCGCTCACCACCGACGTGCTGATCGCGGACGCGTACCTTACGCGCGTGCGCGAGCTTCTGCCCGACAACGTTCCGGCCAGTTTTCTTCCCGTCGAACCGGTCGGGATTTCCACCGAGCATATCGACTATCCGGGCACGCAGACGCTGCCGACTGAAACCGCGCTGAAGCGATGGACCGGGATCGGCGAGGACGTCGCGCGGCGCGGCGTGAAGAAGCTCGTCATCATCACCAGTCATGGTGGCAACAGCGCGGCCATGATGCTGATCGCGCAGGATCTGCGCGCGCATCAGAAACTGTTCGTGGTGACGACGTCGTGGTCGCGGCTATCAGGCGCCGACACATTGTTCCCGGCCGACGAGGTGCGCCACGGCATTCATGGCGGCGCGGTTGAGACCTCGATCATGCTGGCGCGCTATCCCGATCAGGTGCGCAAGGATGCCATCGCGGATTTTCCTGCGAGCAGCATGGCGCTGGAGCAGCAGTACCGCTGGCTGTCGACGCAGCGGCCCGCGCCGTTCGCCTGGCAGGCGCAGGATCTCAACGCCAGCGGCGCCGTCGGCAATGCGACATTGGCCGTGGCGGCCAAGGGCGAGCAGCTCATCGATCAAGGCGCCTGTGCTTTTTGCGAGCTGCTGAGCGAGGTCGATAACTTCGACGTGAACAGGCTCGCCAAGGGACCCCTCGGCTAACCAGCATCCAATTGGAATCATTCACGAAAACTCCTCACTCCGGGAGCGGATTTGCCGCATTCGAACCGGACGCGGGGAGCCTCCGTCAAACTGGGCACGCGGGCCACAACGGACCGCCTCAACCCCGGATGGAGTTTCACATGTCGATCAAGACCAAGATTGCCGCTCTCGCTCTCGCGACCCTCGCCGTCACCGGCAGCATCGTGTCCACCACCTCCTCGGCCGAAGCCAAGCAGCCCGGTTGGGTCTGGGGTGTTGGTGCCGGCATCGCCACCGCCGCCGTCGTCGGCTCCGCGATCGCCGCCAACAACGATCCCTATTACTACGGCTATCACCGCTGCGGCTGGGTCGCCCAGTACAACGCTTTCGGCCAGTACGTTGGCCGCGTTCGTAGCTGCTACTGATTTGAGTACCTGAGGCCGATCTTACGTGGATCCTGCGTCCGACACGGGCGCCTCATCCACCCCGTGTCGTGCCCCCGACCC
>NZ_PTFE01000055.1:0-53998 GCF_002936975.1 Bradyrhizobium sp. AC87j1 | reverse complement strand
CCAACGACCCCAGCCTCCGCTCCTTCATCGAGATCGATCCTTCCTCCGACTTCCCGATCCAGAATCTGCCCTATGGCGTGTTCTCGACCGCGGCGAATCCGACGCCGCGCGTCGGTGTCGCGATCGGTGATTATGTGCTCGATCTCTGGGAGCTCGAGCAGGATTCCCGGCTCGATGTCGGTCCGCTCGGGGTGTTCTCCGGGCCCTCGCTCAATCCTTTCATGGCGCTTGGACCAAAGGTCTGGGCCAAGACGCGGGCGCGGATCAGCGAGCTCCTGCGGGCCGATCACCCGGAGCTGCGCGACAATGAGGAGCTGCGCAAGCAGGCGTTGGTGCCGATGCGCGATGCAAGACTGCATCTGCCGTTCGCGGTCTCCGGCTATACCGATTTCTATTCGTCGAAGGAGCACGCCACCAATGTCGGCGTGATGTTTCGCGGCAAGGACAATGCGTTGCAGCCGAACTGGCTGCATATGCCGATCGCTTACAACGGTCGCGCCTCCACCGTCGTCGTGTCAGGCACCAAGGTGAAGCGCCCGCGCGGGCAGCTGAAGCCGCCGAATGTCGAGGTGCCGAGCTTCGGCCCCTGCAAGCGGCTCGATTTCGAGCTGGAGATGGGCGTCGTGATCGGGCAGCCGTCGCCGATGGGCGGCATGCTGAGCGAGCAACAGGCCGAGGAGATGATCTTCGGTTTCGTGCTGCTCAACGACTGGAGCGCGCGCGACATCCAGCAATGGGAATATGTGCCGCTCGGCCCGTTCCTCGCAAAAGCCTTCGCGACCTCGATCAGCCCGTGGGTGGTGACGCGCGAGGCGCTGGAGCCGTTCCGCCTGAACGGACCGGAGCAGCAGCCGGTGCCCCTCGACTATCTCAGGCAGGGCAAGCCGCAGAATTACGATGTCGAGCTCGACGTCTCCTTGCGCGCCACCGGCGCCAACGCGTCCGCCAGCATCAGCCGCACCAATTTCAAATACATGTACTGGTCCTCGGTGCAGCAGCTGATGCACCATGCCTCCAGCGGCTGCGCGATGAATGTCGGCGATCTCCTGGGGAGCGGTACCATCTCCGGTCCGGCGAAGAACCAGCGCGGCAGCTTGCTCGAGATCAGCTGGAACGGCACCGAGCCGGTTGAATTGCCCGGCGGCGCCAAGCGCTCCTTCCTGGAGGACGGCGACAGTCTCGTCATGCGCGGTTGGTGCCAGGGCAATGGCTATCGCGTGGGGTTCGGCGAGGTCGAGGGGACGATTTTGGCGGCGGAGTGATTGCCGCACGCTCGGTCTCGTAGGGTGGGCAAAGCGACTTGTCCGCCATAGCTCGAAGAGCGACGGCGGAAGCGCGCCCACCATCGCTCGGCGTATCGAAAGATCGTGGGCACGGCGCAAGAGCGCCTTTGCCCACCCTACGGCATCAACGGTGTGGAAAGACCTAGCGCCTCTCCGGCGGCACGTCCCGTATCCGCGCGCAATGCGCCGCGACGTCCTCCACGCTGTATTTCAGATGCACCCGCTTGTCCGACGCCGCCTGTTTGCTCGTGCAGACGCCCGGCCGCCATTCCTGCGTCGGCCTGATCGGGCGCGGCGCGAAACCGCCGCCACAGTTCGGGCAGACGTTGGAGAGTTTCGTCTCGACGCAATCCGCACAGAACGTGCATTCGTAGGAGCAGATCCGCGCATCAATTGCATCGGGCGGCAGGTCGCGGTCGCAATATTCGCAGTTCGGTCGAAGCTGGAGGGCCATGGCTGAATCTCCGGATTGGCTGGGATCATCGCAGATCGCGCGGGAAGCGCGAATGACGTAGTTCCCTCGATTTCAGCCGGCCTTGATCTCCTTGAGTGGCAATCGCGAGCTTTCCTTCAGCCTGTCGAGCACGATGGAAGAGCGGACATGCGCCACGCTCTGATGCGGCATCAAGACGTCGTTGACGAGGTTGGAGAGACCCTTGAGATCGCGCAGCACCGCCTTCAGCACGTAGTCGGCGTCACCGGTGAGCGAATAGGCCTCCTGGATCTCGTCGATGCGGCCAACCAATGCGCGAAACCGCTTCGAATTATCCGGCGAGTGGGTCGCGAGCGTCACCTGGATGAAGGCGATCACGCCGAAGCCGAGCGCCTCGCTGGAGAGATCGGCATGATAGCCCGCGATCACCTTCTCCTCCTCCAGCCGCATCCGCCGGCGCGAGCATTGCGAGGCCGAAAGTCCCGCGAGGTCGGCGAGCTCCTGGTTGGTGAGGCGGCCGTCGTCCTGGAGCGCGCTGAGGATCTTGAGGTCGAAGGCGTCAACTGGAATCATGCGTCGTTTGTCCATTTCATGCACGGATCGTGCATATCATAGTCAAAACGCGTCCCGTTTGCACGCTCCTTGCGCGTCCTATGAAGGATAGTTCCTTCCAGCAACCTTTCGGGAGAACACCATGGGACCGTTTCCGCACGATGCACCGCCGGCCACTGTCAGTGCCGACAATCCGATGGGCACCGACGGGTTCGAATTCGTTGAATATGCGCATCCCAATCCGGAAGAGCTGCACGCGCTGTTCAAGCTGATGGGCTATGCGCCCGTCGCGCGCCACAAGACCAAGACAATCACAGTCTACCGCCAGGGCGACATCAACTATCTCGTCAACGAGGAGCCCGGCAGCCACGGTTACGAGTTCGTTGCCACGCACGGGCCCTGCGCCCCCTCGATGGCGTTCCGCGTCGTCGATGCGAAGGCGGCCTATGACCGCGCGATTTCGCTCGGTGCGGAGCCTGCCGATGTGTCATCGGCGCAGAAGACGCTCGACGTGCCCGCGATCAAGGGCATCGGCGGCAGTCTGCTCTATCTCGTCGATCGCTACGGCGCCAAGGGCTCGGCCTATGATGCCGAGTTCGAATGGCTCGGCGCGCGCGATCCGCGGCCTGCCGGCGCCGGCCTGTTCTATCTCGACCATCTCACCCACAACGTCCATCGCGGCCGCATGGATGTCTGGGCCGGCTTCTACGAGAAGCTGTTCAACTTCCGCCAGATCCGCTTCTTCGACATCGAGGGCCGCGCCTCCGGCCTGTTCTCGCGGGCGTTGACCAGCCCGGACGGCAAGATCCGGATTCCGATCAACGAGGATGCCGGCGATTCCGGCCAGATCGAAGAATATCTGAAGACCTATCGCGGCGAGGGCATCCAGCACATCGCCTGCGGCTGCCGCGACATCTACCGCACCATCGAAGACCTGCGCGACGCCGGCCTGCCCTTCATGCCGTCGCCGCCCGAGACCTATTTCGAGCGGATCGACGCGCGCCTGCCCAAGCATGGCGAGGACCTCGCGCGTCTCCGGAAGAACGGCATCCTGATCGACGGCGAAGGCGTGGTGGAGGGCGGCCAGACCAAGGTGCTGCTCCAGATCTTCTCGGCCAACGCGATCGGCCCGATCTTCTTCGAGTTCATCCAGCGCAAGGGCGACGACGGGTTCGGCGAGGGCAACTTCAAGGCCCTGTTCGAATCGATCGAGGAGGATCAGATCCGGCGCGGGGTGTTGAAGGTGGATGCGGCGTAAGCACCTGCGTTAGACGCGGGGTGCACCCTCAATGTCGGTGTCGTCCCCGCCGCAATCGCGCACGGGGGCGGGGACCCATAACCACAGGGAGTAGTTGCGGCGCGAGCAGATAACTCCGAGTCTTCGCCAAACCGCTTCCTGTGGTTATGGGTCCCGGATCTGCACTCGCTACGCTCGCTTGTCCGGGACGACGGGGGAATTTGAGGCGGCAGCGGAGAGTCTACCTCTTCCACGCCTGCATCACCGCCCCGATCTCCGCCGCCTCCGGCTCACGCACAGCCGACGGCGTCCGCGAGAACCGCGGCGCCGGCGCGGGCTGCTTCACGCCGTGGCGCTCGACGAACACGTTGCGGGCGACCATGTGCGGATGCTGGGTTGCTTCCGACATTGTCAGCACCGGCGCGAAGCAGATATCGGTGCCTTCCATGATCTTGCACCAGTCCTCGCGCGTCTTGCTCTTGAACACGGCCTTCAGCTTCTCCTTCAGCGCCGGCCAGGCCTTGGGATTCATCTGGGCGTCGAAGTCGGCATCTAGCAGACCCGCATGCTCGCGCAGCAGCGCGTAGAACTGCGGCTCGATCGAGCCGATCGAGACGAAATGGCCGCAGGCGCATTCATAGACGCCGTAGAAGTGCGCGCCGCCGTCGAGGAAGTTCTGGTTGCGCCCCTCGGTCCAGCGTCCCAGCGTCGTCATGTCGAAGAAGAACGACATCAGCGAGGCCGCCCCGTCGCACATCGCGGCGTCCACCACCTGGCCCTTGCCGGACCGCGAGGCCTCCAGCAGCGCTGCGAGCACGCCGACGACGAGATAGAGCGCGCCGCCGCCGAAATCGCCGACCAGATTGAGCGGCGGCACCGGTGCTTCCTTCGTGCCGATGGCGGCGAGCGCGCCGGTGATGGAGATGTAATTGATGTCGTGGCCCGCGGCATTGGCGAGCGGGCCTTCCTGGCCCCAGCCGGTCATGCGGCCATAGACCAGCTTGGGATTGCGTGCGAGCACGACGTCCGGCCCGAGCCCGAGCCGCTCCATCACGCCGGGACGAAAGCCCTCGACCAGCGCATCGGCGCTGGCAAGCAGGTCGAGCACCTCTGCGATCGCCGCCTTGTCCTTCAGGTCGAGCTCGATCACCTTGCGGCCGCGCCCCGCCACCGACTTCATGCTCTTCTTCGCGCCGATCCGGTCGAGGGTGACGACGTCGGCACCCATGTCGGCCAGCATCATGCAGGCGAACGGGCCGGGGCCGATGCCGGCGAATTCGACGATGCGGAAGCCCGAAAGCGGGCCGGAGGCGCGGACGGTCGAGGTGGGCGCTGATTTATCGAGCACGTTGTTGTTTCCTCGGGTCGCGGGCGGATGCCGATGGTTCGGCAATCGCCGCTGACATTCTTCTTTGGAGCGAGTTAATCGGCTGATTAACTTTTCTCGCCTTCATGCCAGCGAGGCAAGCGCTTTTGATGCCGCACCGCCAAAATAAAACGGCGCGCACCGAAGTGCGCGCCGCGGAAAATTTGTGTCGAGGCGCTATCAGCGCGCCGCGGCCACCGCGCGCTGCGCCATTACCTTGATGAGGTTGGCGCGGTACTCGGCAGTGCCGTGGATGTCGGCCAGCAATCCGTTCGCCGAAATCGTCACGCCGTCGATCGCCGCCGGCGACCAGTTCGCCTTCAGTGCGGCTTCAATCGCAGGAACCCGCATCACACCGGATTGCGAGGCACCAGTCGCGGCGACGCGGACCTCGCCCGATTTGGTCTGCGCGACGAACACGCCGGTCAGCGCAAAGCGCGAGGCCGGATGCCGCATCTTCTCGTAGCCTGCTTTCGCCGGAACCGGGAACGACACGGCGGTGATGATCTCGCCGTCTTCGAGCGCCGTGGTGAACAGGCCTTGGAAGAAGTCCTCGGCCGAGATCGTCCGCTTGTTGGTCTTCACGGTGGCGCCGAGTGCGAGCAGTGCGGCGGGAAAATCCGCCGCAGGATCGTTGTTGGCGATCGAGCCGCCGATCGTGCCGCGGTAACGCACGGCGGGATCGCCGAGCACCGAGGTGAGATAGGCGATCGCGGGAATCGCCTTCTTCACATCGGCATTGGTCATGATGTCGTAATAGATCGTGGCGGCTTTGATAATCAGCGTGTCGCCCGACAATTCGACGCCCTGCAGCTCCTTGATCTTGCCGAGGTCGATGACGTCGGATGGGCTGGCGAGGCGCTGCTTCATGACTGGAAGCAGCGTCTGGCCGCCGGCAAGGAACTTTGACTCGCTGCCCTTGGCGAACAGGCTGGCGGCCTCGTCGACCGAGGAAGCGCGATGATAGGTGGTCTGGTACATCTTCGTTCCTCCTCTTAAGCCGCGTGGATCGTGCGCCACACCCGGTCAGGGGTTGCGGGCATTTCCAGATTGTTCTTGCCTATCGCATCCGTGATCGCGTTGATCACGGCCGCAGAGGCGCCGATCGCGCCGGCCTCACCGCAACCCTTGATGCCCAGGGGATTGCCCGGGCACAGGGTCGTGGTGTGGGAGAGATTGAAGGAGGGCACATCGTCGGCCCGCGGCATGGCGTAGTCCATGAACGAGGCCGTGACCGGCTGGCCGTTGGCATCGTAGATCGCGTGCTCGAGCAGCGCCTGCCCGATGCCTTGAACAAGGCCGCCATGGACCTGGCCCTCGACGATCATCGGGTTGATCAGCCGCCCGAAATCGTCGGCCGCGACGAAGTCGACGAAGGAGGTCTTGCCGGTGCCGGGATCGACCTCGAGCTCGCAGATATAGGTGCCGGCCGGGAAGGTGAAGTTGGTCGGATCGTAGAAGGCGCTTTCCTTCAGACCCGGCTCCATCCCGTCAGGCAGATTGTGCGCGGTATAGGCTGCAAGGGCGACCATCGGCAGGGCAATCGCCTTATCGGTGCCGGTCACCTTGAACTCGCCGTTCTCGATGACGATGTCGGCCTCGGAAGCTTCCAGCGCATGCGCCGCAATCTTCTTGGCCTTGGATTCCATCTTCTCCATCGCCTTCAGGATCGCGGTGAGGCCGACGGCCGCCGAGCGCGAGCCGTAGGTGCCCATGCCGAACTGCACCTTGTCGGTGTCGCCATGGACGATCGAGACCTGGCTGATGGGAACGCCGAGGCGCTCCGCGACGAGCTGGCAGAACGTGGTCTCGTGACCCTGGCCGTGGCTGTGCGATCCCGTGAGGATCTCGATGGTGCCGACCGGGTTGACGCGCACCTCGGCCGATTCCCACAGGCCGACGCCGGCGCCCAGGCTACCGACCGCCTTCGACGGCGCGATGCCGCAGGCCTCGATGTAGCAGGAGACGCCGATGCCGCGCAGCTTGCCGTCGGCTTTCGCCTTGGCCTTGCGGGCGGGGAAGCCGGCATAGTCGATCGCCTTCATGGCGGCGTCGAGAGAGGCGTTAAAGTCCCCGGTGTCGTAGGCCATGATGACAGGCGTCTGATGCGGGAACTGGGTGATGAAGTTGGTCCGGCGCAGCTGGGCCGGATCGACCTTCAACTGCCGCGCCGCCGTTTCCATCAGCCGCTCGATCAGATAGCTCGCCTCGGGGCGGCCCGCGCCGCGATAGGCGTCGACCGGCGTGGTGTTGGTGTAGACCCCGACTACCTCGGCATGGATCGCCGGGATGTTGTACTGGCCCGACAGCAGCGTCGCGTAGAGATAGGTCGGCACCGAGGACGAGAACAGCGACATGTAGGCGCCGAAATTGGCGTAGGTCTTCACCTTGAGGCCGGTGATCTTGTTGTTGGCGTCGAACGCCATCTCGGCATGGGTCACATGGTCACGGCCATGCGCGTCGGTGAGGAAGGCCTCGGTGCGGTCGCCGGTCCATTTCACGGGACGGCCGATCTTCTTGGAGGCCCACAGCGCCACCATCTCTTCGGGATAGATGAAGATCTTGGAGCCGAAGCCGCCGCCGACGTCGGGCGCGATCACGCGCAGCTTGTGCTCGGGGGCGATGTTGTAGAACGCCGAGAGCACGAGGCGGGCGACATGCGGGTTCTGCGAGGTCATATAGAGCGTGAAATGCTCTTCCGCCGCGTCGTAATCGGCAATCGCCGCGCGCGGCTCCATCGCGTTCGGCGCGAGGCGGTTGTTGGTGACGTCGAGCTTGACCACATTGGCGGCCTTGGCGAAGGCTGCATCGGTGGCGCCCTCGTCGCCGATCACCCAGTCATAGACCTGGTTGCCGGGAGCCTCGGGATGAAGCTGCGGCGCGCCGGCCTTGATGGCGGCTTGCATGTCGGCGACGGCCGGGAGTTCTTCATAATTCACGACGACGGCCTCGGCCGCGTCGCGCGCCAGATTCTTGCTGTCCGCGATCACGACCGCGACGGCCTGACCGACGAAGCGCACCGTCTCCGGCGCCATCGCCGGCCAAGCGCCCATCTTCATCGGGCTGCCGTCCTTGGAGGTGATGGCCCAGCCGCAGATGAGGTTGCCGACCTTGTCGTCGACGATTTGTTGGCCCGTGAGCACCGCGACCACGCCCGGCATCTTCAGCGCGGCGGAGGAATCGATCCCCTTCACCTTCGCGTGTGCGTGCGGGCTGCGGATGAAATGGGCATGGGTCATGCCCAGCAATTTGATGTCGTCCACGTACCGGCCCTTGCCGGTAATGAAACGCTTGTCTTCCTTGCGAACGACTCGCGCGCCGATGCCTTCAACACCCATGTCTGGTCCTCCCGACCGGAAATTTTATGGCTGCGCCTTCCTTCGAGAGCGGCAGCGGTGATTTTGTTCGTTCGAGGCGTGCCGCTCTACTCGGCCGCCTGCGAGACCTTCATGCGTCCGGCTGCATCCAGCACGGCTTTGACGATGTTGTGGTAACCGGTGCAGCGGCAGATATTGCCTTCGAGCTCGGTGCGGACGGTCGCCTCGTCGAGCTGACCACCATGGCGGTGCACGATGTCGATCGCCGACATGATCATGCCCGGCGTGCAATAGCCGCATTGCAGGCCGTGATTGTCGCGGAAGGCGGCCTGCATCGGGTGCAGCTCGTCGCCCTTGGCGATGCCTTCGATGGTGGTGATGCTGGCGCCGTCGGCCTGGCCCGCCAGCATGGTGCAGGATTTCACCGCGCGACCGTCCATGTGCACGACACAGGCGCCGCACTGGCTGGTGTCGCAGCCGACATGGGTCCCCGTGAGATTGAGGTGATCGCGCAGCAGTTGGACCAGCAGCGTGCGGTCCTCGACGTCGACAGCAACGGCCTTGCCGTTCACTGTCAGTTTGACTGTAGACACGGTGTCGTCCTCCCAGAATGTTTGTAGTTATTCCAATTAGAAACAGCGCGATGAAACTTTGCAACTGGGATTTTGGGGCGCCGGGCGTCACGAAACGGTCGTCGAGGCGCCGCGATCAGACAGCAGCGATCCGTGCCGCAGCCAGTGCATGGCGCGACCTGTCCGAAACCTGCGGGCAGATGGTCTCTCGTCTTCCGCGGCGTCCTCCTCTGCCATCGCGCGAAGGCTGCTCGCCCGCGGATGTCGGTCCAGCGCCGCCGATTGTCTCTCCCTTGGGACCTCTGTCGTCGTTCCGCAAATAGGAGCACGGCCGAGCAACTTTGTAATCGCGATCTTGGTAGTAGGATTTTGCGCGATAAGCCATTGATATTATTGAAGCGTTGATCGATTCATGAGGGGCCGGGCCGGCTCGGCGGGGCTGCCGAGAGGCGGACTGCCCAAGTCCGCCTCTACTCCCTGGCGATCAGTGGATGCGAAGAGCCAACCGAACTCTCGAAATGGCTTCGCGAACCGAGTGCCACCGTCGTGCTGAAGGCCTGCCGGTCACAGCGGGCGACAACCACACGGCGACATTGACGGATATCGTAACGCCCAGCGGTCATCCGCCGCGGTTGAACCGCCGTCGTGATTTGCGGTCGTGGCTGACGCCGACTTTCGACGGAACGCGCGGATGGCTACACGATGTTGCCGCAATCCGATCGCCGGTTTCGAGCTGCCAACGAGCGACAAGAAGCGAGTGCCGACAACGAGATGAGTGGTCAAGCCTGACAGTGATTTGCACTACTACCTTCCGCCTATACTAAGCGCGAAAAGGCGATGCTGTAATTTCCGTGATGGTTCGCAGGTGAACTGCGTATCGAAATGCGCAAAGCGCATCGGCGCCCAACGTGGCGCGCAAAGCAACATCACGGAGGGAATAAATGACCTTTGGAACGAGGGGCTTCTTGGCCGGCATTTCGATGATCGCGATGCTGGGCACGGGCACGGTTGGCGTTCGCGCCAACGATTCACTGCTCAAAGCGCAATCCGATTCCAATCAATGGGCGGTCGCGGGCCACGACTACGCCAACACGCGATTCAGCCCGCTCAACCAGATCAACGCCGAGAACGCCGGCAAGCTGTCGCTTGCCTATTCGTTCTCGCTTGCATCGCTGCGCTCGAACGAATCCTCGCCGATCGTCATCGGCAACACGTTGTACGTCTCGACCTCATGGGGGCCGAAATACGTCTATGCGCTCGACGCTGCGACCGGCGCGCGCAAGTGGACCTACGAGCCGGAGATTCCAGACGACGTGCTGCAATACGCCTGCTGCGACGTGAACAATCGCGGCGTCTCCTATGCCGACGGCAAGATCTTCGTCGGCCGGCTCGACGGCAAGCTGACCGCGCTCGACGCGGCGACGGGCAAGGCGCTGTGGACGGCGAAGGTGGTCGATTACAAGCAGGGCTCGGTCATCACTTCACCGCCACTGGTCGTGCGCGACAAGGTCATCACCGGCTTCGGCGGTGGTGAGTACGGCGTGCGCGGCGCGCTTCAGGCCTTCGACATCAACACCGGCAAGCTCGCTTGGCAGACCTATACCGTTCCCACGCCGGAGGAGCCCGGCGGCGATACCTGGAAGGGCGATTCCGCGCAGCATGGCGGCGGCGCGGCATGGCTGGTCGGCTCTTACGATCCCAAGACCGATACCGTGTATTGGGGCACCAGCAATCCCGGGCCGTGGAACACTGCCGTGCGCTCGACCGGCAACGGCGATTTCGGCAAGCTGACCAACCTCTACACGGCCTCGACGCTCGCGCTCGACCCCAACACCGGCAAGATCAAGTGGCATATCCAGACCACACCCGCCGACGCCTGGGACTATGACGGCGTGAACGAGGCCGTGCTCGCCGACCTCAACATCGGCGGCAGCAACGTTCCGGCGCTGATGAAGGCCGATCGCAACGGGTTCTTCTTCGTCGCCAACCGCGAGACCGGCAAGGTTCTTTCGGCGGAGAAGTATGTCTTCTCGAACTGGGCGCAGAAATTCGATCTCGCCACCATGCGCGCGGTCGAGGATCCCGACAAGCGTCCGGGCCCCGGTCATCCCGCCAAGGACATCTGCCCCAATTTGATCGGCGGCAAGAACTGGCAGCCGATGTCGTTCAACCCGCAGACCGGCCTCGTCTACATTCCCTCCAACAATGTCTGCATGGATTGGTCGGTCAGTGACGTCGCCTACAAGCGCGGCGTGTTCTATCTCGGCGCCGAATTCCCGACCAAGGAAGGCCCCGGCGGCTTCCTCGGCGAACTCGTGGCCTGGGATCCCGTCAACCAGAAGAAAGTCTGGTCTATCAAGGAAGACCTGCCTTTCAATGGCGGTACGCTGACCACTGGCGGGGGCCTGGTGTTCGCCGGCAACATCCATGGCGATTTCCGCGCCATCGATGCGAAATCCGGCAAAATGCTCTGGAGCAAGAATCTCGGCTCCGGCATCGGTGCGGGTCCTGTGACCTACATGGTCGACGGCAAGCAATACGTCGCCATCGTCGTCGGCCGTACGGCAGCGCTGCCCGCGTTCCTGGGCGAGGTTGGCAAGAAGATGACGGCTGCAGCTCCCGAGGGCGGCTCGCTCTTCGTGTTCTCCGTCCAGTGACCACTGGCGCGTGTATCCCGAGGTGACGGGATACACGCGCTCTTTTCCCAAAGTGTGATCGCGTCGTTGCGGCCGAGGCCAGGCCTTGTCGCAACGTCACGCCAACGATGCCCAACCACGGGAGGTGAAGATGCGCCCAATTCGTTCTGGCCTTGGCCACAGCAGACGTCGCGCCATCGCAGCTTTACTTGCATGCATTGCCGGCTCCGCGCTCATCGTGCCGGCCGCCATAGGCCGAGCGGACGAAGTGCAGCCGTTCCGGCTCTGTGCCGATCCGACCAATCTTCCGTTCTCGAGCAACAGCCCCTCGCAACCCGGCTTCTATGTCGAGATCGGGCAGGCGTTGGCGCGGGCACTCGGCCGGCCGATCGCCTACGATTGGTACAAGTCGTATTTCGGCAAGCGCACCGTCCGCGTCACTCTGCTCGGCAAGCAGTGCGACGCCATGATCGGCCTGCCGCGCTCCGAGGATTTCATGGGGCCAGCCGTCATTTTCTCGAGCACGGTTGCGCGTGAAGGTTACGCCCTCGTGACCGCAAAGGACCGGACGATCTCGGGGGTCGACGATCTCCGGGGCAAGCGGGTCGCCGTGCAGTTCGCCAGCACACCGCAAAACCTCCTGGCGACGCGTGACGACATCCAGAAGGTGACGGTGCTGTCGCCAGAGGAAGGCATGCAGGTACTCGATCGGGGCAAGGCCGACGTCGCCTTTATCTGGGGGCCCGTGGCCGGCTGGCTGAACAAGTCCGTCTACCAGGATCGCTATCGCGTTCAGCTCACCGAAGGCGAAGGTTTGTCGTGGGACGCGGCGATCGGCTTCGCGAAGGCCTCGACAGAGCTGCGCGACCAGATCGATGCGGTTTTGCCGGACCTCGAGCGGACCATCGCCGACCTCAAGGTGAAGTATGGCCTGCCGACCGGTCAGCCTCTCCGCCTCAGCGCCGTGCAGACGCCGGCGGGAACCACGACCGGCGCCGGCACCGGCGTGGCGCAAGTGGCCAACGTCGTCGCGACCGAGACCAGGGGCGACGCGCTGGCATCAAATGCCGAAGCTGTCGGTCAGGGCAAGGAGATCTTCAACGGCACCTGTGCGCATTGCCATGGTCCCGACGCGATCCAGAGCGAGCGGAAGATCGATCTGAGGCTGCTGCGTCACCGCTACGGCGACGAGATGCGAGAGAAATTCTTGACCACGGTTCATGAGGGGCGTCCAGCCAAGGGCATGCCGTCCTGGAAAGAGGTCTTCACCGACGGCCAGTTCGACAGCATCTACGCCTTTCTGTTGACGGTTCAGACCGAATCGAACGACTGAATGGTCTTGACCGGACGGCATCGCGGAGATGTTCTAGGGGCCGTTTCGCATCCATCGGCACCAACGTCCGATGGATGCGCCCGCGCGATGGACCCCGGGGAAGGTGCCATGACCAGCTTCCTGATCATCGATGATCATCCGCTGTTTCGCGAGGCGCTCGGCAATGCCGTGCGGTTGGCGCTGCCGGAGGCCCGCATTCTGGAGGCGATGTCGATCGAGGACGCCTTGCGGGTTCTTTCGGTCGAGCGGGGGATCGACCTTGCGCTGCTCGATCTCTCGCTTCCCGACGCAACCGGTTTCTCCGGTTTTCTCAGGCTGCGCGAGACCTATCCGCGCCTGCCCGTCGCCATCGTCTCGAGCGAGGAGGATCAGCATGTGGTCCGCGAGGCGCTGGCGCTGGGTGCTGCCGGCTATCTGCCAAAATCCACGTCCAAGCGCGAGCTCGCGCAATCGATCGAAGGCGTCCTCGGCGGATCGGTGTCGGTGCCGAAGGATTTCGTGGCGCAGCCGCAGCGGAAGCGCGCCGACAGCAGCAAGGCACTGAGGGTCAAGCTTCGCGAACTGACGCCGCAGCAGCTTCGGGTGCTCGATCTGCTTCGCCGCGGCTATCCGAACCGGCAGATCGCGCAGGAGCTTCAACTCGCCGAATCGACCGTGAAGGCGCACATCACCGAGATCCTGCGCAAGCTCGGACTGTTCAGCCGCAACAAGGCGATCGTCGAGATCGGCAAGGTCGATTTGCCGGATCCGCGGCAGCGGCCCCATGCGAGGATCGATCGCGGGAGGCCGCAATGAGCTGCTGGCCCGACTTGATCTGGATCAAGCAGGATTGCTCCGGCAACGGCATGCTCGCCGCTCTGATCGCTGACTTCGGTGACGAGCTGGGAACGGCCCAAATCTGATGCGGTTTCTGATTGTCGAGGATCATCCGCTGTTTCGCGAGGCGCTCGAGGGGGCGCTGCAAATGGCGACGCCGGATGCCGATATGCTTCAGGCCGCCTCGATCGACGGTGCGCTCGAGCTGTTGGCGTCGAGACCCGATGTCGACCTCATTCTTCTCGACCTGTCGATACCCGGGACGACCGGACTGTCCGGTATCATCCGCATCCGCAAGGCGTTTCCGCGCATTCCCGTCGTCATCGTGTCGGGGCACCAGGACGCGCAGATCATCTCGGGCGCATTGTCGCTCGGCGTATCCGGCTACATCCTGAAATCCTCGTCCAAGCAGGAGCTGGCGCATTCGATCAGCGAAGTCGTCCGCGGCGCGGTATGTCTGCCGGCCGCTTTTCGCGCGCTGGCCCGCCCGCAGCGTTCGCCGATCGCGGCCCAGGAACTCCTGAAGCGCCTTCACGATCTGACGCCGCAGCAATTGCGCGTTCTTGAAATGCTCAAGCGCGGCCTGCAGAACAAGCAGATCGCCTTCGAGCTGAAGATCTCCGAGACCACCGTGAAGGTTCACGTCTCGGATATCCTGCGCAAGCTGAACGTGCTGAGCCGCACCAAGGCGATCGTCGAAATGTCGAAGATCGATTTCGCGACGCTGGCGGGCTCGGGAGCGGCCGCGAAGCGCGACCGCGCCCGGACCGATCCGCAAGCATGATGCAGCCCTCTTTCGCCGTCGATGCGGCGCGAGGGGATGAACTAGCTCAGCAGGAACGACAACAGTGCGCGCATTTCCGCCGGCCTGATCGGCTTCTTCAGCACTTCCAGCCCATAGCGGCTGGCTTCCGCCGCAGCCTTTTCGGAATAATCCGCGGTGATGATCATCGCCGGCACGTCCGAGTTCAACTGGCGCCGGATTCCCTCGACGGCCGACAATCCGCTTTCGCCGTGATCGAGATGGAGATCGGCGATGATGGCGTCCGGCGTGCCGCCTAGCTCACTCAAACGCTGGGCGGCGTCCGCGGCGGATCTTGTGGTCGCGACATCGCAGCCCCATCCTTCCAGCAAGGCGGCCAGCGCCTCCGCGCCCGAGGCGTCGTTCTCGATGAGCAGGATCTTGGCCCCTCCCAGAGCGCCATAGTGCAGATCGGCGGGCTTCATTTCCTGGAGATCGTCGCTGACATCAGCGCGATCGGCCTGCTCCAGGTCGAGTACGAAGGTCGATCCCCGGCCGAGATGCGAGGACAGCCGCACCTCGTGCCCGAGCGCCGTCGCGAAGCGGCGCACGATCGAAAGACCGAGACCGAAGCCGGCCTGGTCGGTCGCGCTCGCGTCGCCGCGCTGGAACTCCCGGAAGATCGCCTCCTGCTGCGCCTGCGCAATTCCGGGTCCGGTATCGGAGATCTGGATTGCGATGCGATCGCCACGACGTCTGCATCCCATGATGACGCCGCCGCTGCGAGTATAGCGGATCGCGTTCGCAAGCAGGTTTTGCAGGATCCTCCGGAGCATCATCGGGTCGGACAGGACCGCGAGCGGCGAGGTGCGGACGCGCAGGGACAGTCCCTGCCTCCAGGCGATAGGCTCGAACTCGTCGCGGAGCTGGTCGAGCAGCGGCCCAAGCGCAGTCGGCCGCACGTCGGGCCGGAGCGCGCCCGCATCGAGCTTCGCGATCTCCAGAAGCGAGCGCAGCAGGTCTTCCAGCGTGACCAGGGACCGGTCGACCTGGTCGATGAGCAGGCCCGCTTCCTGCGACTCCATCATCTCAGTGAGTGCCGACAGGGTCAGGCGCGCCGCGTTCAGCGGCTGGAGGAGATCGTGGGTGACCGAGATCAGCACGGACGATTTCAGCGAGCTTGCAGCTTCCGCCTGCTGCTTGGCGCGGTACAGGCCTTCATTGGCCCGTTCGACCGAACGCAGAGCATCCCGCAACTGATGCGTCCGGTCGCGAATCTGATGGTCGAGCGCAATTGCGGTTTCGAACAGCGAGAACGCATTGAGCTGCTGATCCATCGACCGCTCGACGCGGGACATCAGCGCCGCGTTGATCTTCTTCAGCTTGACGGACTCCCGCCGAAGCTGCTCGATCGTTTCGGCATCCTGCCAGGTCTCTGCCACGTCGGCTCCGTTACGTCGGCCGCCTGCCGATGGCGACGCCGGTGAAGGTCTGGTTCACGTGCATCGAGCCGAACTGTTCGCCGTAGGTATGGAATCCGACGACGCGGTTCTGCCGGTACAGCTCGGACATTTCGCGGGAAAGCTGATGCTGCTCGGCATCCAGCCGGCGTAGCAGGCATTCGAAGCCAATATAGAGAGAGACGTCACCGATCTGGTCACGGGTCTCCGCAAAGGCGTCGCGAGTGGCTCCGACCAGGCTGCACGAAGTTGCCGTCGTCAGAACCATGCCCTCATCGATCGCGCAGAAGAAGCGCAGCGAGCCGTCGGGATCGACGCGCTGGATCGACCGCGCATAATAGGAGCCGCCGACCCGGACCAGCACCGGATGAGATGCGAAAGAGAACGGGTCGAGCTTGGCGTCGATGATTCCGACTGCACGGGAATATTCCACGGCGGCAGGCTCCGCGTTCAATTCCTTGACGACGCGCTGCTCGATATCGGCCTCGGTGACCACCAACTTCTGTGCGGTCGGCTCGAAATTGTCGCATTTGAACACGCGGAACGGCAGCGACGTGTTGAGGAGAATGAGGAGAGCCGCGTCGGTGTGGGCCTTGCCGTCGAAGAACACCCAGGTCCTTTCGAAGCGCAGGCCGTCGCCGGCCGACCCGCCGACGATCGGGATATTGTCGAGCGAGGCATAGAGGGCGGACATCACAGCTTCTTCGCGGCGGCACATGCCGTCGATCAGCACCAGGCCGAACGGGTTGCGGCCGCCGACCTCCGAGGTCGTCCGCAACAGCTCGTGGCGAAGCTCGCTGCCGATCCGGCGGCCGTCCTCGACGTGGAAATTGGCGAGATTCAGGATCGGCCGGACCACGGCGTTGAAGTCGGCCTGGCTGAACGTCATCGCGACAACGCTGTTCTCGTCCCAGCCGTCCGGCGCCAGCTCGCCTGCCGTCGTGCAACCGCAGACCGGCGTGTCCGCAAAGTGTGTCGTGATCTCGGCGATGAACCGATGAGGATCGTAGCGGGGGGAGAGGAAGACCAGGACCAGGGCCAGCTCGTCCGACGGAAGCTGGGCGACCAGCTCGGCAACGGCCTCGTCGACGGTCGGAGCTTTCGATTTCGCGACCGCAACGCCGGACGAACCGCCAAACCGAAGATCGGCCTGCCCCACTTCGTTTCTCTCCTCAAGGACCGGCTTGGTCTGTCGCCAAGATCTGTCGCCAAGTGCCGAAAACAGTAGGGCTTTTTCAATCTAGCCGCAACAAGTCGCGCGGTGTCCGGTCCGGACTGGAAGTTGCCGGTCTGGCTCGCGCAGCCCGGGATTGCGGGCCGGAGGAGTTTACCGCCCCTTGACGATTCTGCCTTAGTTTTGCGCATGCGGTCGGGGAGGCGGGGCGCCTTCGGATCGCGGCTGTTTGGAATAAATAATGGGGGTGGGAATGTCCGGGCGTATCGCGTCGCCGTCAAAGCGCACAATATTTCCCACCCTGAGGTTCCGCGCCAAGATCATCCTGGGTTTCGCGGTCGTGCTGGCGATCTCCGCCGGCAGCATGGCCTTCTCCTATTTCGGCTTCGAGCGAGTCTCGGCCGGGGTCGGGTCCTACCGCAGCAGCGTGTCGGAGGCGGACCTCGCCCGCAACATCGACCGCGAGCTGCTCGGCTACCGTTCGGCCGTCAGATATTTCGTTGTGACCGGCAAGGAAGATGACGCCAAGGCGGCGCTCGAGGCCGAGGCCAGCCTGAAGAATGCCATCGACCAGGCCGTCAAGAGCGCCAAGACTCCGGCGCGGAAGGAGAGTCTCGACAAGCTCGCCAAGGAGTTCGCGAATTTCTCCGCAACCTTCGGCAAGGTTCTGCAGGCCAAGCGTGACAGCACGTTGCTGGTGCAGAACCAGTTGCAGCGCCAAGCCAATCTCCTGAAGTACAAGCTCGACGACGTCGGCAACAACGCGTCCGATTCCGAGGCGCAGGCGATCGAGTTCGGCACCAAGCAGGTCAACGCTCAGTTCCAAACCGCCAGTGCTGCAGCCACCAATTTCGTGCTGACGTCCGATCAGGCAATCGCGACCAGCGCGCTGGCGCGGCTGAAGTTCGTCGAGAACTCGCTCGGCGCGGTCTATTCCATGGACGACAAGATCGTCGCCGGCCTGAAGGAGGCCAAGACCATCCTCGGCGCCTATCGCGAGGCGCTGGAGAAACTGATCGCCAACGCCAAGTTGGTCGACGGGCTCGTCACCGAGATGGGCGGTTCGGCCGGTGCGATCCTGCAAGGCGCGACCGCCATGAAGGCGGACCTCGTCGCCGAACAGCAGCGGTTGGACACGGAGTCGGAAGCGACCATCGGGCAGACCGAGCAACTGGTTCTGATGCTCGCCATCGGCGGTACGCTGCTTGGTGCGTTCCTCGCCTTCCTGCTCGGCACCGGCATCTCGCGTCCGATGATCGCGATGTGCAAGGCGATGCGTGAGCTCGCCTCGGGCAATTTCGGCGTGGTGCTGCCGGGTCTCGGCCGCAAGGATGAGATCGGCGAGATGGCCGGTGCGGTCGAGGAGTTCAAGGTTCAAGCCGTGGCAAAAGCCGAGCGCGACGCCGCTGCCAGCGAAGCCCAGAACAGGGAGGCGAGCGCTGCCCGCCGCTCCGAGCTGATCCGCTTCGCCGATGATTTCGAAAGCGCGGTCGGCGCCATCGTCTCCAACGTTTCGGCCTCGGCCGTGCAGCTGGAATCGGCGGCCTCCACGCTGACCCGCACTGCCGAGACCACCCAGAGCCTGTCGAGCCAGGTCGCCGGCGTCTCCGAGCAGGCGTCCTCCAACATGCAGTCGGTCGCCACCGCGACGGAAGAGCTCTCCGCCTCCGTCGAGGAGATCGGCCGTCAGGTTCGCGACTCCAGCCGGATTGCAGAGGCCGCGGTCGTGCAGGCCAAGGAAACCGACGGTCGCATCGGCAAGCTGTCGCATGCCGCCCAGCAGATCGGTGAAGTTGTGAAGCTGATCACCGCGATTGCCGAGCAGACCAACCTTCTGGCGCTCAATGCCACCATCGAGGCGGCGCGCGCCGGTGAAGCCGGCCGCGGCTTTGCCGTGGTTGCCAGCGAAGTGAAGTCACTGGCGAGCCAGACCGCGAAGGCGACGGACGAGATTTCCTCGCACATCATGGGCATGCAGGGCGCCACCGCCGAATCGGTTGCCGCGATCAAGGAGATCGGCGCGACCATCGGCCAGATCTCGTCGATCTCGACCTCGATCGCGAGCGCGGTCGAGCAGCAGGGCGCCGCGACGCAGGAGATCGCGCGCAGCGTCCAGACCGTCGCGCAGGGCACCCAGACCGCGGCCACCGACATCGGCGAGGTCAACCGCGGCGCCGCCGAGACCGGCTCGGCTTCCGAGGAGGTGCTGCATTCGGCCAAGACGCTGTCATCCGAAAGCACCCGCCTGCGCGCCGAGCTCGATCGCTTCATGGGGAATATCAGGGCGGCGTAAGTTGCTTGGCTTCGTTGCGAGTCAGACGCTCAGCTATCACCCCACTCTCCGCTGTTGTCCCCGCGAAAGCGGGGACCCATAGCCACGGGGAGTGGTTATGGAGCGAGCAGGTAACTCCGAGTCTTCGCCAAATCACTCCCTGTGGCTATGGGCGGAGATTGGCGCCGGCACTCAATTTATGACGGCATTTGTAACGGCGCGAGAAAGCGCGCCTTAACGAATCCCCGCGTCACCTAACCGCGAGTTGCGGCGCCACAAATTTACCACAGCTTATCCTTTGCCGATTACCGTGCGGGCGAGTCAGGAAGCGGGCTGCTTCCGGGCTGCGCCTGGTTTTCCGCGAATGGAATGGGGTGGGGGAATGTCGGTCAAGTCCAAGTCCAAGTCGAAGTCGAACCAATCGAAGCTGCCAACCTTGCGTTTTCGCGCAAAAATCATCCTCGGCTTCGTGGCGGTGCTAGCCATCCTCGCCGTCAGCATGGCTTTCGCCTATTTTGGCTTCGAGCGGATCCAGGCCGCGGTGGCTTCCTACCGCGCCAGCGTGTCGGAAGCCGACCTCGCGCGGACGGTCGATCGCGACCTGATCGCCTATCAGGGACTGGCTCGGGCCTATACCCTGACGGGCGTGATGGATGACGAGACCGCAGCCAAGGCCGCCGAAGACAATCTGAAGAACGCGATCGCCAAGTCGATGTCCGCCACGACCGGCGCCGCCCGCCGTGAGCAGGTCGGCAAGCTGGAAGCCGAGTTTCAGCGCTTCACGAAGGTGTTCGGAGAGATCATCGTCCTGACGCGCGAGAACAACAAGATCGCGGCCGATGAGCTCAACAGCGTCGGCAACAAGATCCGCTTCAAGTTCGACGATCTCGCCGATACTGCGGCGCTGGCGGGGCTGGCATCGGTCCAGACCACGGCCAAGGACATCACCTCGCAATATCTGGCGGTCTCCACCTCGGTCAGCGCCTTCGTGGCCAAGCCGGAGCCGAAGACCGCCGATGGCGTGATCGCCCGCATCAAATTCCTCGAGACCCTGCTGGTCTCGATCTATGCCAGCGACCAGAAGATCACCGACCGCGTCACCGAGATCGGCAATCTGCTGAAGCAGTACCGCACCTCCTTCTCAAAGCTGACCGAGAATGTGAAGATCATCGTCAAGTCGAACGGTGAGATGACCAAGACGGCGGCAACCATCCTCAAGCTCTCGGCCGAGCTGCGTTCGGACCTGACTGCTGACCAGCAGCGCATAGAGGCGAGCGCCAACGCGACGATCGGAGAGACCGAGCAGCTGATGCTGATGATGGCGCTCGGCGGCCTTGCGATCGGTGCCGTGCTGGCCTTGTGGCTCGGCAACGGCATCTCGCGTCCGATGATCGCGATGTGCAAGGCGATGCGTGAGCTGGCCTCGGGCAATTTCGACGTGGTGCTGCCGGGTCTCGGCCGCAAGGACGAGATCGGCGAGATGGCCGGTGCGGTCGAGGAGTTCAAGGTTCAAGCCGTGGCAAAAGCCGAGCGCGACGCCGCTGCCAGCGAAGTCCAGAACAGGGAGGCGAGCGCTGCCCGCCGCTCCGAGCTGATCCGCTTTGCCGATGATTTCGAGAGCGCGGTCGGCGCCATCGTCTCCAACGTGTCGGCCTCGGCCGTGCAGCTGGAATCGGCCGCGTCCACGCTGACCCGCACTGCCGAGACCACCCAGAGCCTGTCGAGCCAGGTCGCAGGCGTCTCCGAGCAGGCGTCCTCCAACATGCAGTCGGTCGCCACCGCGACGGAGGAGCTCTCCGCCTCGGTCGAGGAGATCGGCCGCCAGGTTCGCGACTCCAGCCGGATCGCGGAAGCTGCCGTGGTCCAGGCCAAGGAAACTGACGGTCGCATCGGCAAGCTGTCGCATGCCGCCCAGCAGATCGGTGAAGTTGTGAAGCTGATCACGGCGATTGCCGAGCAGACCAACCTTCTCGCGCTCAATGCCACCATCGAGGCGGCACGGGCCGGTGAAGCCGGCCGCGGCTTTGCCGTGGTTGCCAGCGAAGTGAAGTCATTGGCGAGCCAGACCGCGAAGGCGACGGACGAAATCTCCTCGCACATCACGGGCATGCAGGGCGCCACCGCCGAATCGGTTGCCGCGATCAAGGAGATCGGCGCGACCATCGGCCAGATCTCGTCGATCTCGACCTCGATCGCCAGCGCGGTCGAGCAGCAGGGCGCGGCGACGCAGGAGATCGCGCGCAGCGTCCAGACCGTCGCCCAGGGCACCCAGACCGCGGCCACCGACATCGGCGAGGTCAACCGCGGCGCCGCCGAGACCGGCTCGGCCTCGGAGGAGGTGCTGCATTCGGCCAAGACGCTGTCATCCGAAAGCACCCGCCTGCGCGCCGAGCTCGATCGGTTCATGGGGAATATTCGGGCGGCGTAAGGCTGGCTGCCGCGTCATACTGCTCCGTCGTCCCTGCGAACGCAGGGACCCATAACCCCAGGGAGAAGTGTGGCGCCAAGCCGATAACTCCGAGTCTTCGCAACACATCTTCCTGTGGTTATGGGTCCCGGATCTTCGCTTCGCTCGTCCGGGACGACATCGGAGTGATTGGTACGAGGATCACTCCCTCCCGAACGCCCGCTTCAGCTCCAGCTTCGCCTTCTCCCGTCGCGTACGCTGCGTCTTCGGCAAGGTCTTGCCGGCGCGGTTGATGTAGAAGGTCAGCATCGACAGCGCCGAGCGATAGGCGCCGGTCTTGCGGCGTGAGCTGTGCTCGGCCGATCGCTTCAGCGATGTCGCGATTCTCTTTGGGCTGGTCAGCCTGAACACGCCGCGCTTCAGGTCCAGCGCGTCGCTCTGCTTCGTCACGCGCTGCGACCACCGCTTCGGCGCAGCGCGCTTCGCACTCTTCCGCTCGGTGCCGCGCTTGGCGCTCGTCGACCTGCGCGCAGCTGTTTTGCGGGATTGTGTCGTCTTTCTGACATGAGCCATGCGTCAACTCCTTGCGGCTCCATCGGAAACGGACGGACGAAGGGCCGTTCCCGTGGGAACCCGGCCTCGCCGCAGACGTTGTCGCAGGTGGCAGGCGGAATGCCGCACCCCGATGATCGGATCGGCCCCGTCCACATCATGTGAACCGGGGGCGCTTCCATTGATCAGACACAACAACCCGATGGAATTGCAGCAAAGCCCAGCGCCGAACTATGCTCCTGTGGTCGCGGCAGCCGCGGCCGATCGCATCGTCGAGACCAGTATCCCCGCGCGGCTCGACGCGCTGCCCTGGAGCGGCTTTCACACCCGCGTCGTGCTGGCGCTCGGCATCACCTGGATCCTCGACGGGCTCGAGGTGACGTTGGCCGGCGCGCTCTCCGGTGCGCTGAAGCAGAGCCCGTCGTTGCAATTCACCAATCTCGATCTCGGCATTGCCAATTCCGCCTATCTCGCCGGCGCCGTGCTCGGTGCGCTCGGCTTCGGCTGGCTGACCGACCGCATCGGCCGCAAGAAGCTGTTCTTCATCACGCTGGCGCTCTATCTCTCGGCGACGGCCGCGACCGCGCTGTCATGGGATGTCGGAAGCTACGCGCTGTTTCGTTTCCTCACCGGCGCCGGTATCGGCGGCGAATACACCGCGATCAACTCGACCATCCAGGAGCTGGTGCCGGCGCGCTATCGCGGCTGGACCGATCTGGTCATCAACGGCAGCTTCTGGATCGGGGCCGCAATGGGCGCGGTGGCGTCCATCGTGCTGCTGGATCCCGCTGTGATCAATCCCGATCTCGGCTGGCGCCTGGCTTACCTCATCGGCGCGACCGTCGGTCTTGTCGTGCTCCTGATGCGGATGTGGATTCCGGAGAGTCCGCGCTGGCTGATGATCCATGGCCGCCCCGATCAGGCCCACGCGATCGTCGACGAGATCGAACGCTCGGTGATCGGACATGACCAGGATAAGAGCGATGGGCGCTTCACGAAAATCCGGCTGAAGATGCGCGATCACACGCCGATCCGCGAGGTCGTGCACACGCTGTTCTCGGCATATCGCCAGCGCGCGCTGGTCGGCCTCGTGCTGATGAGCGCGCAGGCGTTCTTCTACAATGCCATCTTCTTCACCTTCGCGCTGGTGCTGACCGATTTCTACGGCATCAGCGCCGATCATGTCGGCTGGTACCTGCTCCCCTTCGCTGCCGGCAACTTCCTTGGTCCCCTGCTGCTCGGCCGGCTGTTCGATACGCTCGGACGCCGCATCATGATCATGTTCACCTATGGCGTATCGGGCCTGTTGCTGGCGATCTCGGGCTATCTTTTCTCCATCGGCGTGCTCACTGCGCAGGGGCAGACCATCGCCTGGATGGTGATCTTCTTCTTCGCCTCGCCGGCCGCGAGCGCGGCCTATCTCACCGTCAGCGAGACCTTTCCGCTCGAAGTCCGCGCGCTGGCGATCGCGGTGTTCTACGCGGTCGGCACCGGCATCGGCGGCGTGATCGGGCCGGCGCTGTTCGGCGTGCTGATCGACACGGGATCCCGCACCAGCGTGTTCGCCGGCTATCTGCTGGGGTCGGCCCTGATGATCGCGGCCGCGATCGTGGCTTGGCGCTATGCCGTCCCTGCGGAACGCAAATCGCTCGAACAAATCGCGCGGCCGCTCGCCTTTATGGAGTAGACTGATGAAATCGGAACTTGCAGAAATGGCGTTGGACCAGAAGCGCACCATGCCGGACGACGAAGCACCCGATGCGGTGCCGGTGCCGCATGCGCTGGTGCCGCATCTCAACGAGACCGCAATACTGCTCGACATCGACGGCACGCTGCTCGACCTGATGCCGACGCCGCGCGAAGTGTGGGTGCCGCCGGGCCTGTCGGACACGCTGAACCGGTTGACCGAGCGCACCTCCGGCGCGCTGGCGCTGGTCAGCGGCCGCTCGCTCAACGACATCGACCTGATCTTCGCGCCCGATGTGTTCCGTGCCGTCGCCGGCCACGGCGCGGAGATGCGGCTGTCGATCGACAATGAGGCCGATGACGTGCACGCGCCGCCGCTGGACAAGGAGCTGAAGCGGCGCCTGGCCGCGATCGCCAAGCTTTCGCCCGGCATTCTGCTCGAGGACAAGGGTTATTCACTCGCGCTGCATTACCGCCTCGCGCCGCACGCGGAGAAAGCGATCTACGAATCGGTCTCGGTGATCCGCGCCGACCTGCCCAATGCGCCGATCGAGGTGCTGCCCGGCAAGTTCGTCTGCGAGATCAAGCATTCCGGATTCACCAAGGCGACCGGCGTGCGCGAACTGATGAAGCGCGAGCCGTTCAAAGGACGGCGTCCGATCTTCATCGGTGATGACGTCACCGATGAAACCGTGTTCGCGATCATGCCCGACATGAATGGGCTTGCCTTCTCGGTCGGCCGCCGTGCCATGGGCGTGAATGGCCATTTCGACGCGCCGAGCGATGTGCGTGCGTTCCTTGCTCGCCTGCTCGATCCGAGGTGAAACAAAGGCAGCGCCATGTCGCGGACATGATGCTCTCGGAACAGCGCCGCCGCGCGCTACGATGCGTGCTGCGCAACATGGCCGCACAGGCTGTCTTTGCAACGAAATCTAGGGTTCCCGAAGCGAAACCAGTTCCAACGCGCGTGCCCGATTTTGGTTTCAATTGGTTGAAACGATGATCAGGAACCATATTGATGAACGGCAGTTAAACGGGGTGGAATGAAACAGGAGGGGACGACCTGTGAATTTAGTCGTCGTTTCGAATCGCGTCGCCCGCGGCAAGCCTAACGAGCCCATGACGGGCGGCCTCGCGGCGGCCTTGTTGCCGGTTGTGGAACATTCGGGCGCGATCTGGGTGGGTTCTTCGGGCCGTGTGCGTGACGGCCATCAGAAGGAACCGTTCGCGGAGATCGAAGCGCTCGGATCGGGCGCGATTGCGACGTTGGACCTGCCGGCGGCGCATTACGGCGGCTATTACGAAGGCTTTGCCAATTCGGCGCTGTGGCCCGCGCTGCATTCGCGCAGCGATTTGATCCGCGTCTCGCGCGAAGACTACGTCAGCTATCGCGAGGTCAACGCCTTCATGGCGCGCGCCTTGATGCGCTTCCGAAAAGCCAAGACCGCGTTCTGGGTGCAGGATTATCATTTCCTCGCGCTCGGCGCCGAACTGCGTGATCTCGGCGTCGACGATCCGATCGGCTTCTTCCTGCATACGCCGTGGCCGGTCGCCGCGGTGATGCAGGGCGTGCCCAATCATCGCGAGTTGATCACGGCAATGCTGGCCTACGATCTGCTCGGCTTCCAGACCGAGGAGGATTGCCAGAATTTTCTCGGCTATGTCGCGAGCGAGCTCGGCCTCGCCGTCGAGGACGGCGTTGCGATTTCGCAGCATGGCCGCACCCGCTGCGAGGTCTTCCCGATCGGGATCGATGCGGAGAAGTTCGCGCAATATGCGGCGAAATCGGCCTCGCATCCCGACGTGTCGCGGCTGCGGCGCAGCCTCAATGGCGAGCGCCTCGCGATCGGTGTCGACCGGCTCGACTATTCGAAGGGCCTCGTCAACCGCATCAGCGCGTTCGACCGGCTCTGGACCGAACAGCCGCAATTCTCGCGCAGCATCTCGCTGCTCCAGATCGCCAACCCCTCGCGCGGCGGCATCGAAGCGTATGGCAATCTGCAGAACGACGTCGCGCGCCTCGTCACCGACGTCAACGGCCGCCACGGCGAGGTCGACTGGACGCCGATCCGCTATTTGAACAAGGGCTTCAGCCAGGCGGTGCTCGCAGGGCTCTACCGGACCGCGCAGATCGGCGTGGTGACGCCGCTGCATGACGGCATGAACCTCGTCGCCAAGGAGTATGTCGCCGCGCAAAACCCGGCCGATCCCGGCGTGCTGGTGCTGTCGAAATTCGCAGGCGCGGCCAACGAGCTCGACGCCGCGCTGGTCGTCAATCCGCACGACATCGACGGCATGGCCCGCGCGATCGCGATCGCCGCCGCGATGCCGCTCACCGAGCGCAAGATGCGCTGGGACGCGATGATGAAGAAGCTGCGCGGCCACACCATCCAGCAATGGTCGGCCGATTTCGTCGCCGAGCTCGAGAAGTGCCGGACCGAGAAGGCCGCGGTCGCCCCGCTCGCCACGCAGCCGCCACAGGCACTGCGCTGGCTGAAGTCGGCGATATCAGGCGTAAGGCTGATTTAGCTATCGAGAGCTTGCTCGACGCTCTTCCCCTCTCCCCTTGTGGGAGAGGGTGGCTCGCCGCGTATGCGGCGAGACGGGTGAGGGGTTCCTATCCGCGAGCACATTCGCAAGAGAATCCCTTGCGGAAACAACCCCTCATCCGGCGCTTCGCGCTACCTTCTCCCGCAAGGGGAGAAGGAAAAGACCTCAATAGCAATACGACACCCCATCCAGAATCGCGCATTGCCGCTTGTTCGGCGCGTTCGGATCGTCCATCGGCACCATGCCCTTGCCCTGGCCGACGAACACGCCGGGCCCGACATGCACCGAGCTCTTGTTGCCGATGATCACGCTCGGATGTGGCGCCGAGCTCGAGCGTGTGCCGTCCGGCCAGATGATGGCATTGCCCGACAGCACCCCGCGCCGGCCGTCGTTGCAGCTCACATCGACGCCTTGCCGGGTGCAGACCTGGGCGGCGGCGGGCACGGCGAAGGCGGAGCCAAGGGCCGAAATCAGGCTAACGGCGACGATGGTGCTGCGGATGGTCATGGCGTCCCCGAGCGTGTTTGCTGTTCTCACGTGAATCGTCGCGCCAAACCCGTCGCCGGTTCAGCCGGCAGGCGGGTCAGGGCATCTGCCACGCCAGATATTACCCCGTAAATACAACATCTTACGGAAAATTCACCCGATTTACCCGCGATCTCTTGCAAAATCGTCGGCGCCCCTTCAAGAGAGGCGCTCCGGAGAGATGGCCGAGTGGCTTAAGGCGCACGCTTGGAAAGCGTGTGTGCGGGAAACCGTACCGTGGGTTCGAATCCCACTCTCTCCGCCATGATCATTGAAATCGCTGAATAATTTCAAGCTTTCGCCGATGATCCCCGGCAGAACCCCCGGCTTGGTTGCGTTGCCGCTAACCAGATGCCGGACACGATTTGTCCGTGGTGTGTTCTCTCGGGAACTGTCCGCATTCGACCCTCAGGCGCCGTTCTCTTGACGTAGCTCAAGCGGCGGCCCGTTTCCGCGGCAGACCGTCAAGCCATGCCCGAGCCTGACAAACAGACAGAGGGAAGGGAGGCCCAGCCATCGCGCTTGGAAGAGGCGCGCCGGATCATCGAGGAATACGCTGCTAATCTCCGCGAGATCATCAGAAAGCTACGTCAGAAGATGAACTAGCCGAAGCGATCCACAGACCATCGCAACGGCCATCGCAATTTCTGCGAAATACACTTTGCGTGTACAGCCGCAAATCACTTAGGGTGATTTCAGTAGGACTGAATGTCCTCAAAAACCAAAGGCCGCCCGGAGTGGACCCGAGCGGCCTGAGGCTCCAAACCGGTTATGGACGCCGGCCGGAAGTCAGAATTGCGGGCCGATTTGCTTCTCAGGGCCGAATCGGTCCCGCGCACTGACCTGTTCATTTGAAACTGAGTCCCCCCCTCGACGCAAGCATCGCGCGAGTCTCTTCCCCGGGAAAATAGCTAGCGCTCAGAGGCGGTTGAGCTCTGCCGACCATCGTCCGTGGGAGCCCGAGCGCGCCGTGCTCGAACAGCCGCTTGAAGATCGTCTGCGACCCGGTTGCATATTTGCTTGCTGCTACTTAAATGAAGTCATTGTCTTTTATTCATTGTTCAAATTTCGGAGCCAACCCCTGTCCCTCACATCGCAAAACTTTATCGGCTATCAGCGGGCCGAGTTTGAGAAGGCATCGCGCCTGCGCGTTGCGCTCTTTTTCGTTCAGCTCGCTGTTGCAATCCCTGCTGCGGTATCTGTTGTAATTCCCGACGACGCCAAGGTGACGCTGTACGTACTGGCGATCTTTGGCGCAGGATTGTTGGCGGTCTGGTGGGTCTTAAACCGCTGGTATGTCAACGCGAGGTCCGCCGCGCAGGCGGCGCGCCGTGCTGGGCTTCTGCTCGGCGGCTTGAATGAGCCTCTCTCGCCGAGTGAGGTTCAAAGCCTTCGTGACCGGTTCACGATTTCGGCAGAGCAAGCGGCGAAATACGAGCAAGCTGACTACTACGCAACGACAAAGCCGCCTGGAGCTTCACGCCTTGGCGAGATGCTAGAGGAGTCGTCGTTCTACAGCGAGCATCTCCAGCGAGTTAGCTCAAACGTTTTGCTGATGATTATTTTGCTCTTCGTGCTGGCCTTTGTCGTCATTGCACTCGCAACGACGCCCTTCGTTGAACGTGACACAACATTTACGGCGGTCCGCGTCTTCCTCGCAATGCTCGTGTTCGCCATGTCGGCAGACGTTATTGGAGGCTATCAGCAACACCGTGCCGCCGCAGAGGAAATCAAAGACGTTCGAACGCGACTCGCGATTGCGGACCGCAATGGCTATCCGCTCCCAGACGTTCTACTTGCGATGACCGATTACAATGCGGCCGTCGAAGGTGCCCCGGAGGTCGTGCCGTTCATCTACAATTTCTGCCGGACCAGCCTCGATCAAAGGTGGCGCGACTATCAAAACGATCGTGAGGAGGCGCGCCATAAGAGGACTGCGTCATGAGGGTAGATGAACTTTTCAAAGATTTTCTGAGGGATGTCGTCAATCTCAACGAGACCCGGGTGAAGGAGCTTGAGGGCGGCATCGGGGCTATTGAGAACTTTATTGAGAACTCCAATTGGGCGCCCCGTATTCGGGAATGGAAGCCCCAAGGTTCTTGGGCTCACAATACCATCATAAAGCCCGTCGACCTGGGTGAGTTCGATGCCGATCTCCTTGCACTGGTCGATCCAGTATCTGGATGGAACGCCGCAAGATATATCGAGGAGCTTTATACCGAGTTTCGAGCGAGTGGCACGTATCGAGATATGGTGCGGCGCTGGTCTCATTGCGTCACGATCACTTACGCCAACGATCGAAAAATAGATATTGCCCCGTGCGTTTATGGTCGAGGTGGAAACGCGCTCCTAGAGGTCTGCAACCGCAATACTGATGAATTCGAGCGATCTGAACCAATCAAGTATACTGATTGGCTTGTCGAACAAAATCGGTATTCCGGCAGCAACAGTTTTCGGAAGGTGACGCGGCTCATTAAGTACCTCCGCGACATCAAAGGAACCTTCCGCTGTACCTCCGTGCTCCTCACTACGATACTTGGCGCTCGCATCAGCAGTGCGGACAAGGACAGTGACGCGTTCGCAGACACTCCCACAGCCTTGAAGACGATCTTTGGTCGGTTGGATGATTGGTGTCAGCAAAATCCGAGCAAGCCGATTGTTAGCAATCCCTTCTTGGTATCTGAAAACTTTGCAGATGATTGGACAGATGAGAACTATGCGAATTTTCGCGAGATGGTGTCCAAGTATCGTGAGTGGATCGACGACGCCTATGACGAGGCGGATCGTAACGAGAGCATCTCAAAATGGCGCCGAGTGTTCGGTGAGGACTTCGCCAAGGAGGTCGTAACCGAGGACGCGAAGTCCATCAGCAAGACAGCAATTGCGCGGTTAAAGGAAAGCGTCAGCGAAACCGCATTGGTTGGATTGGATCTTGCGGCAGCAGTGATTCGGTTTGGTGCACGTGCGTTGCCGGATAGCTTCAATAAGCGTCCGTACATGCAAAGCCCAAAATGGAAGAAAGCAAAGAGCGGCACATTTCCGATACACATCAAAGCCACGCTATATAGATCAAAAGGCGTCGGGATGATACGAGCCGTAAATTCACTTGATCCAGTCCCTAAAGGCCAGTGGCTCGAATTTGCGGCGGTGACCAGCCAAGGATTTCCTCCGGGCAATGACTTCGACGTCTGGTGGCGCATCACAAACACCGACGAAGAGGCCTGCAATGCTAAGCAGCTTCGCGGCGACTTCTACAGGTCTGAAGGCGCGCAAACGAAGTTTGAAAGTCTAAATTATCGCGGAATTCATTTGGTCGAGGCCTTTGTTGTCCGTAAGCGCGATGACACTCTGGTCGCTCAGAGCGAGGCGTTCCGAGTATTGATCGAATAGGGGCGATTTCTCATCGGTGTCGATCAAGCGCGGCATATAGCGCCTTCGCATCGTTATCGCATTGCTCTGCGAAGGTGCCGGGGTCGCTGTCGGTCTTGACGTCTGGCCGAATGACCGCCGGCCACTCCCAGGGCTTTAGGCCTAACTCCTCGTGGAGTTCGCCGTGTAGCTCCCACCATTGCGGGCTTCCCTCTGGTTGGGATTGAAGGCTCTGGAATAATTCGCGCGCGCGAGGCGCGATGCGCTTACGTCTTAGGGCCACGGGCTCCACTCCGATTTGGGAAGCTTCTCAGGCCGCGAAGGCTGCGGTGGCTTAGTGCGGGCGGCGTCTCGATCAGGCGCGGTCTCCTTCCTTTCCTTCTGCTGGCAAGAACTATCGACCGCCATCATAGCTCCAACCCAAGCTTACGCAGGCAGAGAACGTATTGCTGTCTGGCCGCCCGCTCGTGCGCGATCAGGGGATGAGCCTTATCCTGATCATCGCGCCCTTTAGTTAGCAGTCCGTCCCGCTTGATCTGTTCGGCGCAAAGCCGAGCGCGCTCGTGCGCCTCCAGCGCGATAGTGAGGACGGTCAACCCCGCACGGGTGTCGATTGCGTTTTCCTCCAGTAGATCGCGCCAAAGCAGCTGCTCGATCTTGCCGAGATGGGTGGGCGGTGGTGGCGGCTCTTTGTCCGACGCGCGGTAGCCCGGGACGACGAGTTGAAGTTTGTTAAGGCTCTTTCGTCCGCGCTGGGTCATGAGATGGTTACATCAAGGTTGTCCGAGAGACGTGGGCTGATTTGATTTCATTTTCAGCCCGTTTAGCTTGGTTCGCCCTGCGGGCCGCACTGCGGTTGGCGTCGGGTCCTCCGAAAATGACCTCCCCCCAGTTCTTGAGAAGTGCGCGGCTCCAACCTCGCGGTGGACTTGCGATCGGTGCCGGAGGCTGGAGCCGCTGTGTCGGAGTTGCAGCTTGTGGGCAAGAGTCACTGCCGCAACTCAACGACATTCGGAACGCTATCGCGCAATTCCTTGGCGAGACCGGTCAGGATGCCTGCTAAGGCGAGCCGAGCGAATTGATGGTCGCCAACCACTTGAACCGACGTGAATGCAAGAACGGACGCGAGCTTGAGCGGCTGGTAATTGAGCGCATCGGTCCGCGCTTGCTCGACCATGGCGTCAAATTCAGCTTGTGTGGTCATCGCTGCGATCCTCCGTTGAGGTTGTTGCTGTGGCCTTTCCCTTGCGCCTGCGTCGTCGCTTCAGCGCCTGTACTTCCTCGCGTAGCGCGGCAAGCTCTTGGCCAAACTCACACCGAAGCAGGTAGATCACTTCCTTCATTACCCCTTCGAACAGCTCGAAGGACATCGAGCCTTCGTGGTCGGTCTCGCCTGCGGTTTCTTGTAGTGGCTTCGGGGTGTATTCCGGGATGAGTCCAAGCGCCTCGCGAGCGCGCCGCCGAGCAATCTGAGCATCGATATCCGCCAAGCGGCCCAACGTTGCGTGGGCGCGAGCGAGAGTGTCGCGGGTCCGTTCGTAGCTCACCAGCTAGCTCCAGTGGTGTATGCGATCGCTAACGGACTTCGGGAGCCCCAAGAAGCCTGAAGGACGACGCGCAAGGCGAGCGTATCGGTTTGGAAGAGAGAGCGCGCCGGTGCAGCCACGACATTCGGAGTGCCGACTGTGCTGAGTGGTCCAGCGGCGTCGTCCATGACGAGCGCGCCTTCACTTGCTATCTCGAACCGGGGCACGGGGTCGAGTGCCGATGCGAGACCGCTCGGCGCTATGGAAATGACGGTGCCGGGCGCGAGCGCGGCGGAGGCGAGAACTCGATACGTCTCCCGGGTTTGCCGTAGTCGCAGGGCCACTGACTGATCTGTGGCGGCGACAAGCACAACCTCGCCATTGCCTGCGACGGGCGCGACGGCCGAAACCAGCGCCTTGATATCCGCGAGCATCGCATCTTGCGGGTCGGTGGCGGTCGAATGCGCAAGTGGCGTGATCCCAAGAAGCAATCCCGGAGGACGAAGCGAACTGCCCGCCGTGTTACTGAACAGCGCCGCATCGGTCGCGAGGCCTAGGCTCTCCATCAGGACTGCGCGAACGATTGTCTCGATAGTCGGCGTGGACCGCTCAAAGAGTTCGCGGCTGAACGGAATGATTGTGGCAAACTTTCTTGGAGACAGGGTCGGACCATCTAGACTCAAGGCCTTAACTGGAATGGGCGCCGCCTCGCCAACGAAGCTGACGTTGTTCGGATCGGCCACCATGCCCGGCACGAGAATGCCGTTGTTGCCGTCGAAAGCGAATTCAAGCCCCTCAGCGAGGAGCGCCGCGGAAGCGCTCGCTCCGCCCATGACAGAGATGAAGTCCGCGACAGCGGTGCTGGCGAGCGAACCGGCCCAATTGCTTGAAGACGTCACGGCTGGCGAGGTTGCCGCCTTAAGCAGCATCGGCACATCGATGTCGCCAGGCCACTGTTGCTTTGCGACGTGACCCGGGAAGGAATTGTGGACGCTCGCCAGGAGCGTGGCGACCGCGGCGCGGACTAACGAGATGCTTGCGCGATGCCGGAAGCGGTCGGTAGGAAGGGGTGATCTGCGTGAAATGGTCATAGGCGCGAATATCGCCTGTCCGGCGGCCGATGAGCGCAACGGCCGTTGCGAAATTTTTAGCTCTTGTGATGGGCATCGTAAAAGCGCCGGAGCATGGGGTACTCGGCTTGGACCTCGGCAAGCCGCTCGCCGACCACTTTGCGGTCCCGAGCTTCTTCCGAGGAAAGTACGCCGCGGTCGATTAGGTACTCTAGAAAAGCGTGTTGGGTCAGAACCCAGTATTTCGATGCGTCGCCCCGTCGGGCACGCCGCGAGCGCTCCCGGCCCTGTATGCGGCGCAGGGCGAGAGCGGAGGAGGAGCTTAGGGGAGGTTTTCGGCTCACGGTCGCCGCCTCCCTGAACAGTCGGACGGATCGGACGGGAGAAGGGAACAGCGACGTACGCGTACGCGCGCGCGCGGGCGTCTTAAATAGGGCCTCCCGTCCGATCCGTCCGCGCCGAAGCTCCTCACCACGGCGGCTCCCAAATCTTCTGCAATGTGCTTGCTGCGCTCTTCGGGTCGGGCGGCTCCCGGTAGATCGTGATGCCCCTAAAGCCTCGTTGACCTTTTTCCTTCTCCAGCATGAAATTGTGGCTCTCCAATCTTTGCGAGAACCGCTTTTGGGTGCCTGAGAATTCCCCGGCGGCCTCAGTCCATCGCCTCCAGCACGCGAACAAAAGGCTGGTTTGGGTCCAGTATTGAGGCCCCGTCCGGCAGCACTCTTCCAACCACCTTTGCAAGCTATCCTCGGTTGCCAAATAGCTCTCGGTGGCCTCTACGACGGAGGATGGATGTTGTAGGCCAACGCGCCGCCATTCGGCGCATCCATCCACCATCCACTTCAAGATACCGGGCCACTCCGCTTTCAATTTCTCGGTCAGTTCGGCGTCGCGATCCTCCCGTGGGATCGTCACCGAGAAGGGTATCAAGTTCATGCGCCGCCTGATTGCTTCATCAACCGACCGCAATCCTGGTCGATGATTTCCTGCAATCATCAGCTTGAATTGCGGCGTGAAGTCGAAGAAGTCCTGACGCATAAAGCGGGCAGAGATCGTGTCACCACCGGTAAGCTGCTTCAATCGACTTTCCGCCCACTGTCGCCCTTCCTCTGTCTCGGTGGCAGTTACCAACCGAGCGCCCATTAACCCCGCTAGCTCAGTCGGATGTCTATCCGACATGCTCGCTGTGAAAGTCTCGATCGGCGTCACCCGGTGGTATTCGCCCATCACACCAGCAATTGTGGCGACGAATACGCTCTTGCCGTTGGCTCCAAGTCCATGAAGGAAGAAGATCGCATGCTCGCGAGTCATTCCAGTCAACGCGTAGCCACACACGCGCTGTAGATAGCTCTGTTGCTCAGCGTTGCCGCCGGTTACTTTCACCAAGAACTCAAGCCATTTAGGGCACTCGCCGTTCGGACCAACTGCTGTAGTTTTGGTCATGAAGTCGTCTGGTCGGGCAGGCCGCAGTATCCCATTTGCTAAGTCAAGAACGCCATCCGGGGTATTTAACAGCCAAAGATCAGCGTCCCACTGCTCGACCGTCGCCGCAATCCTAGGGTCGTCGGAAACGAGACTTACAACGGCCGCACGCGTCTTCGCGCTAGCAATTGTCTTCGCCAAATTCTCCTTGTTGATGCCCTGGGCAATTTCTCGGCAGATATCTCGTGCGAGCGAGTACACCCGGCGCTTGTCATCGAACCGCCATCGTCCGGCGTCCCAGATGAGCCATCGGTTCCATTTCGCCACATAGCGCACTTCGTGGCGGTGCCGGTTCACAAATTCCAGTGCCAGAGCTTCCTCGGAGAAAGGAGGAGCGAGGTCAGCAGCACTTATCTTTCGCGCGGCATCGACGATTTGAGCGATGCTATCGCCCATCGCGCGCCTCCATCAGCAGATCATTAAAATCTTTCCCGCGTGGCGCACGCGCAATTCTCACATCGCGGCCTTCTCCCGCCCAGCGCGCAGCAGCGCGACGTGCTGCCCGCTCTCCCGGTTCATCGCCATCTGCGGCAATGGTCACGCGGCGAACCTCGGACGGGAGCATCAGGAGTTCCATCGCCTTCGCTGAGCCGGCCGCCCACCCCGGACACCCCGTGTCTTGGATCACCGAAAGCGTTGTCTCAATCCCTTCGCCAATGATGAGCTCTTCGGCGGCAGGGGATAGTCTGATCGCGGTCCCCGCAGTAGGCCCAAGATCCATCCGTTGTGGCTCGACCGGAGCCTTTCTTGGGTTATCCCAGTCCAAGAAGGTTCGATGAATCGCTGTCAACGCGCCATAAACATCGCGTCGTTCTGCGATCATAGCCGGAAAGAAGCACCTGCTAGGCTTGTGGAATAAGCGCTTATGGAACAACAGGCACGTTGGCAGGGGCAATGTCAAAGCGCGACTACGCAGATATTGCTCGACAACCGTCCCAATAGCAGAGCCGCAGTCCACCGAAGAGAGAGTTGCGCCGATGATTTCGCTCTGATCTCGGCGAATAGGCTCGCGTAAGTTCAGTCGGGATCGCACAAAGGTATAGGCGGCTCCCTCGCTCCCTTCGCATTCATAGATGTAGAAGCTGTCCGGCGCGTAGAAGCGGGCAAAGCACGATCGATCATCGGGCGGACGGCCCGGCGAGGGACAACGGACGAAGTTACCGTCAACCTCCCCACCAAGGGCTGCTGCTATAGCGGCCAAGTCGGCGCCAATTTCGTCTTCGGGCATTCGCCATTCGTTGGCATTAGCCCGGCGTATTAGAAGTTCTTTGTAGTAGCCCATCGGCCCGGTTCACGCGCTTTGCTTCGCGGCCGCTTCTTCTCTCGACCTCTGCCAGGCTAGAATGGTGCGGCCGAACCAACCGCGCGCGCGTCCACTGTTGGACAGCGAGATTGGCCGCGGCACTTCGCCGGTCTCGATCTTCTCCGCCAAGACCGTTGGGCCATATCCAAAGAAGTGTGGGCCGTCTGCTAGTCGGTAGAAGTGATCAGGGCAAAGCACAGGCGGCACGGACCGCCGCTCCCTCTTTTCTTTCGCTTCGGGGGCTCTCGTCGCCTTCTGCTGGGTCATGAATCCGCTCCGTGTTGTGCCGGGTTGGTCCGGGCTAGAGCGGAGCTAAGCGCGCTTTTTAGAACGCCGGAAAAGAAAGTTTTAGCGTTCCGCGCTCTTCCTTTCTTTCTCTAGCTTCTTGAACTGGACGGCAAAGCGTTGCCTCCTGTCGCCATAAAGCGCCGCGGCCAACTTGTCCCATTGTCCCAGCCGTGTTGCGCTAACGCGAAAGCCAAAGTGTACGAGAAGCTTCCGCGCCTCTCTCGCGGCAACCAGCTTCATGTAATCGCCGCTTCGGTCCCGCTTCTCACGACGTATCCTGTTGCAGGCGGCCCTATATGGTTCGAAATCGGGTAGCCTCAGCTCTTGTCGGATTTCCATCGGCAATTTGGCGTGGGCCAGATGAACCCGATGCATCGCCGACGCAATCTTCGCGAGCGCCTTTCGAGTGTCCACCGCGCTACGTTGCAGGGACCGCTCCCACACTAACCGCTCATCGGCGATCGCCTTAAGCGCCCGCAGGACTTCATCGCGTCCGCTCCCGCCCAATTCTTTGATGGCAGCGCGCATTTGTTCATTGTGGGTCATCGCGCCGCCCTCATCGGTAGCACTTTCGCGCTCGCAACCGGAGGAGCGGAACAATAGCGCGCCCAATCGGCCATAAGCCGCCGCCTTTTATTGAAGAGATCGCCGCGCCGGTAAGCTGCTTCGACCTTATCAGCTACAATGTGCCATAGCGCAGCTTCGGAAACATGGTTGGGATAGTTCGTAGTCTCCGACACCCAATCCTTGAAGGTCGAGCGGAAGCCGTGCACAGTCGCGATCCGATCCGGCGTGGTGGAAGGCCAAACCATGTCCTTCAAAAGCTCGGCCATCGCCATGTTGCTCAGGCCCGAGCCGGCCTTGCCGCCGATAAAGAGAAACGGATTGTCGTCTTCAATCGGCAACTCCTTCAGGATTTCCATCGCGCGGTCGCTTAGCGGGACGCGGCG
Organism: Bradyrhizobium sp. AC87j1; assembly: GCF_002936975.1. NCBI lineage: Bacteria > Pseudomonadati > Pseudomonadota > Alphaproteobacteria > Hyphomicrobiales > Nitrobacteraceae > Bradyrhizobium > Bradyrhizobium sp. AC87j1. The sequence goes on along the minus strand of NZ_PTFE01000055.1, from coordinate 17,097 downwards.
CGGCTGATCCCCGCTGATCTTCGTCTCCGCCCGGTCGGGAGGCACAATCCAAATCTTCTGGTCGAAGTCGACTTCGTCGCGCCGCGCTCCTATCACGGCCCCAGTTCGGGCGGCGGTGAGGATCAGAAACTCCAGCGCACGAGCCGCAATCCCTTCGCGTCCTCGCAACTCGGCCATGAAATCCGGAATCTGCGCATAAGCTAGGGCGGGGTGATGCTTCACCTTCCGGATACTCCCGCGCGCCGGAAGGACATTGTCGAGGTGCCCTTTCCAACGCGCCGGATTGTCGCCCTTGCGGTGTCCACGGACGGTCGCCCAGTCCAGCACCTGCTCGATGCGGCCGCGCAAGCGATTGGCCGTCTCGGGGATGGCGTCCCAAAGCCGCTGATCCGGGTAGTTCGCGTGCCGTTGCTCCAAGACCGCGATGAGCCGCGGGGTATCGACCTGGCTGACAGCGACACGCCCCATGACCGGGAAGGCGTATTGCTCCAACGTCGATAGGAATTGCGCCCGGTGTTTCGGATTGCGCCACTTCTGCTGGTGCTGGTCAAAGTATTGTCGAGCGGCCTCCTCAAACGAAAGCTTCGCGCTAGGCTCGGCCGCTCGCGCCGCCTTCTCCGCTTTGCGGTGCTCCATCGGGTCGATGCCGTTGAAGAGCAGTTTCCGAGCTTCGTGAGCCTTGTCGCGAGCTTCGGCGAGGGAGAGCAGAGAGAGTGGTCCAAGGCCTAGCCATCGCTCCCGTCCGCCGCGCTCGTACCTATAGACCCAACTCGCATTGGTAGGCGAATTGACCTGGAGCAAGAGCCCTCGCCCGTCTCGATAGCGGCCCGGCTTCTTCAGTGCCCGCTCTACGCCCTTCACCGTTAGCTTCATCGATCCCGCTCCGAATGACCCCCGGGGCGACCCCCGGATTGGCTCCGACTTCTAGCGGGTAATATCGGGGTTCGGCGGTGCGAAGAAAAGACCTAAGCCATTGTTATTTCATGAGTATTGCGAGTTTTAGCGAGCGTTGCCGGGGTTCTCCGGGAGAGCCGAAATCGGCCACTCTCTCCGCCATCTGCGCGATTTTGTGCGCCAGACTACGATTTGGACTAGGTTGCGCGGGATAGCACGCTGTTGCAACGCCCCCTTTTTGCCCGTCGCAAATCCGGCAAATATAGGAATCGTTATAGCGGGGGCCATTCGAAGGAGCCTAATGGCATGCGGCCTATGCTCGAGTTGCACTTGAGACATGGCGTTCGGGCCGCTGCTCCCCTGAGTACCAGGCGACTCACCTGAAATTGCTCGCACGATGCGCATCGTGGGCGGCGCTGTGCTCAGCCCGTCGAGGAGCGAACGCGCCGTGCGACTGCAAACGTCCTCCTGACGGATTATAAGCAGGCGACGCTAGCCGGACTGCTCGTCCAACGACTCGAAGGGAATTCGTGAGTGCGAATTGACGAAAAGTTGCATCACTCGCGACTGTAGACGGCGCGACGACCTACCCAAGTGGTAACACCGCCCTAGAAGTGGACTACCGGAGCCCGAGCGACGTGCATGGCGCTATCGGGGATGAAGAAAACGTGCAAAGTGCAACAGCGTGAGGTCTCAAAGTGACCCGCTGGCGCCTCACCCGGAGGTGAGCGATCGGGCCTTGCGCAAGCCGGCCATGAGGGCGTCAACGACCTGATCGGCCGCGCCATTGCGGCGAAGGAAGCCTGCCGGATCGCGAGCCAAGGGTTCATACCGCGACATTTTCTCCAGTGCGACCTCTGCGGCGCCGCGACGGCCCAACTCCGCGTTCGCAATTGCGATCAATAACTGACTGAATCCCGTATCGCTCAGCGCGGCCTGCTCAGCGACATGCAGCATTTGCTCATACTCGCCCTTCATATACAGATCGACCGCAATGAAATGAAAATACCAGGCTGGAGGACTCACCGAGCGTTCTATCGCTCGTTTGAGCATCGGCACACCTTCCGAAAAGTTTCCTCGGACGGCGAGCCGCCAGCCGAATTGGCCGAGCGCATCGGGATCGTTCGGATTGAGACGGACCACTTGCCGGCCGATGCGGTCACTTTCTTCATAGCGTCCCAAAAAATGATAGGTCGCGGCGAGGGCCTTTAGTGCGAGTGGATTGTTCGGCTGAAGCTTCACCGCACGTGAGGTTGCCTCCAGGGCTTTCGCGTATTCCTTTTGGATATTGTCCGCCCCCGTGTAGGCCATGCGGCCTGCGTGAACATGCAGCCATCCGAGCATCGCCCACGCATCGCTATATTCGGGATCCCGTTGAACGGTCTCCTCGAGACACCGCATGATGGGGTCGAAGAGCGCACCGGCGAAAGTGCGCTGATATCCGTAAGCTCGCAATACGCAGGTGTAGCTTGCCATGTTGTGGGGAGACGGATTGTTGCCGATGTCGTTCCGCAACACCCCAGAGGGCTGACCGATGATGGACGCGATTTCATTGGCAAGCTGCCTCTGAGTCTCCATGAGAGATTGGGGGTCGGTCGATCGCGTGTATGTTCGCGTCCAGATGACCTGCCCGCTGCTTGCACTTGAAACGGTGATTGTCACTCGCACTTCTTGGGCATTCGTCTGCACGCTGCCGTTGATGACATAAGCAAGGTCAGGCCGGTTGAGTTGTGCCGACGATTGGTTTGGTGGCTGACCAACGCCGGATGGGGAGGTGAAGAGCCGAAAGCCTTCAAACTGAAAAAGGTTGCTGGTCAATTCCTGACCGATGCCCATGGCAAGATAGCGCGAGCTCTCGCCGGGGCTTAGTGCCTCGAATGGCATGATGAGAACGGCAGGGTCGCGAGAGGGCACTGACGAGGGCGCTCTCGCGCCTATCCAGATCCACGACGCTGCGAGGCCAATGAACAACGTCACCGCGAAAACCGCGGCAATCAACGCGTTTCGGAAGCCGAGCTTGCTCTTGCTGCCGATGCCCCTGACGACATCCGATTGTGGAGGATCACCAGGGTCCGCTTCCGGCGCGGGGGGTGAGCGCGCTGTTCGGTATGCCGACCACTCGAAAGAGGGAACATTCGATCCCTTGGGAATGGCGATCCGCACCAGGTTGTTTTGTCCAGCGTCCACATAGTAGCTGTCGAGATCCCGCCGCAATCGGCGGGCTTCGAGGCGGACGACCGGATCGGCCTGAGGGTCGAACGACTCCTCACGGCCGAACACGGCTAACGCGATGGTATAGCCCTTCAGGCCGTCGCTGCGGCCTGCAAGCGTCTCCTCGACGATGAAGCGAAGGAAGGTGCGACGCCGCTCGCTCGCCTGGAAATGCTGGCTCGCGAGGACGCGTTCCAGCTCGACGAGGACCTGCGCCGGCGGCACCTCGGCGCCCTCGCGGATCGCGGCGTCAGCAGGACAGCTTGCCGGACCGGTAGACAAGGGCAACTCACGCATTGAACTGGCGAGCCCATGGGCAGCAGATGAAGGTTAGCTTCTTTGAACCGGCCTTTGCAACTCACAAGCGAGCGATACGCTCCTGCCTTCTGAGCAGGGCTCTTTGCGCCTTTCAAATCAATGGGTTCCTCTATGCGCTCGATCGTCGCAGAACACGGCTATCAAGGCAGCATCAGCGGCCCAGCACACCGTAGCCTCGCAGGGTGCGAACATGTTCGTACCTTGATCTGTGCGCGCGCTTCAAACGATGCTTGTCCGCGGCGTCAATCGGGACCGCCTCATGGAGGAAGTCCGTTCAATAGTGGCTCGCTTTCCGCAGCGCGAACTCGAAATTCGACGCCGCTACGCGCGTAATGCTCAATTTAGATCAGTTTGCGCGGATCACGAGGAGGCAACGAGAGCGCTTCGCCACTGGCAACAGGCGGCGAAGATAGGAGATTCGAAAGGACATCGGAAGGTCGCGGACTACGAACAGCTTGTCGCGGAATTGGAACAGGAGGTCTTGGCCTATCTGGACCAGAAATGACTTCAAGTGGTTCGGCCTCGGGACTCATGGCGGCTGGCAGGCGCATGAGATCACGAGAGCGAGTAACTGGAGGCAAAGTTCGTGAATATCGCCCAGAGACCGGTTGCGAACGTGGACGAAACCCTCACGTCGGACAGCATCTTCATTCCCGGCGGGACGTTTCGCATGGGATCGGATCGCCACTATCCCGAAGAAGCCCCATGCCACACGGTGAGCATCGACGGATTCTGGATTGATCGAACGCCGGTGACGAACCGGCAGTTCAAGGAGTTTGTGCGTGCCACCGGGCATGTGACGTTCGCCGAGGTGGCTCCGGATCTCGCGAACTATCCCGACGCGCTGCCGCATCTGATCTTCGCCGGCTCGCTCGTCTTCACGCCTCCGGATCACCCCGTCGATCTCCGCGACTACAGCCAATGGTGGACGCTTCTCAAGGGAGCGAATTGGCGCCATCCCTACGGCCCCAAGAGCAACATCAAGTCACTCGATGACCATCCGGTCGTACATATCACCCACGCTGACGCCTTGGCTTACGCCCGATGGGCCGGCAAGGACTTGCCGACGGAAGCGGAGTGGGAATTTGCTGCGCGCGGCGGCCTTGAGGGCGCCGAGTTCGCCTGGGGCGACGAGCTCGCTCCGGGCGGAGTACATCGCGCCAATACCTGGCAAGGCCGATTTCCGTTCGAGAACAACCGCGATGACGGCTTTGAGCGGGCCTCGCCGGTAACGTCCTATCCGCCCAACGGCTATGGCATCTACGACATGATCGGCAACGTCTGGGAATGGACCAGCGACTGGTACATGCCGAAGCATCAGGCCGATGCTGCAAAGGCGTGCTGCATTCCCAAAAATCCGCGCGGCGGCTCCGAGCACGACAGCTGCGACCCGTTGCTGCCTCTCAGCAGGATACCACGCAAGGTCATCAAGGGCGGTTCGCACCTTTGCGCGCCGAACTATTGCAGACGCTATCGACCGGCCGCGCGCCATGCCGAGCCGGTCGACACATCGACCAGTCACCTCGGATTCCGCTGTGTAACTCGCCCAGGAGAGAGACATGACTGAGAAGACCACCAGAGATACGCTCAATCGCCGTAACCTGTTGTTCGCGTCCACCTCGATTGCCGCTGTGTCTGCTCTCTCCTCGATGGCGTCCGTTCAGACTGCACAGGCGCAGCAGACACCGCAGCCTTCGACGGCGTCGGGTGCAGGGAAGCCGCATATCATCTTCATCGTGTCGGACGATTTTGGTTACGGGGATGCCGGCTGCTATCTCGGCGGCGAGAATCGCGGCATGCCGACGCCCAATATCGATAGGCTGGCGACCGAGGGCATGCAGTTCCTGTCCTTCTACGCGCAGCCGAGCTGCACGCCCGGCCGCGCGGCGATGCAGACCGGCCGCATTCCAAACCGCAGCGGCATGACCACCGTGGCATTCCAGGGCCAGGGTGGCGGTCTTCCGGCGGCGGAATGGACGCTCGCTTCGGTCCTGAAGAGGGGCGGGTACAAGACATTCTTCTCGGGTAAATGGCACCTCGGCGAAGCCGACTACGCATTGCCGAACGCTCAGGGCTACGACGAGATGAAATACGCCGGCCTGTATCATCTCAATGCTTACACCTACGCCGACCCGACGTGGTTTCCGGACATGGATCCCGAATTGAGGGCGATGTTCACGCGCGTGACCAAGGGTGCATTGTCCGGAAATGCCGGCCAACAAGCGAAGGAAGATTTCAAGATCAATGGGCAGTACGTGAACACGCCGGACAAGGGCGTGGTCGGCATTCCGTTCTTCGACGACTATGTCGAGAAAGCCTCGCTCGATTATCTGGAGCGCAACAAGTCATCGACGCAACCGTTCTTCATGAACGTCAACTTCATGAAGGTGCATCAGCCCAACATGCCGGCGCCGGAATTCCAGGGCAAATCGATGTCGAAGTCGAAATATGCCGACTCGGTCGTCGAGAATGACGCCCGCATCGGCAGGATCCTCGACAAGGTGCGCGAGCTCGGCCTCGACAAGAACACCTATGTGTTCTGGACGACTGACAACGGCGCCTGGCAGGACGTCTATCCGGACGCGGGATATACGCCGTTCCGTGGCACCAAGGGTACGGTCCGAGAGGGTGGCAACCGCGTTCCCTCGATCGCGTGGGGGCCGGGCATCAAGGCCGGCACGAAGAACGCCGACGTCGTCGGTGGCCTCGACTACATGGCGACATTCGCCAAGCTCGCCGGAGTGAAACTGCCCGAGAACGACCGCGAAGGTAAGCCTATCATCTTCGACAGCATCGACATGTCGCCGCTTCTGTTCGGAACGGGCAAGTCGGAGCGCAAGAACTGGTTCTACTTCACGGAATCCGAGCTCTCGCCGGGAGCCGCCCGTGTCGGCAACTACAAGGCCGTGTTCAACCTGCGCGGGGACGACGGCTCAAAGACCGGCGGCCTGGCGGTCGATAGCAATCTCGGCTGGAAGGGACCGGAATCCTACGTGGCGACCGTCCCGCAGGTGTTTGATCTCTGGCAGGATCCGCAGGAACGGTACGATGTCTTCATGAACAACTATACGGAGCACACATGGTCGCTGGTCACGATCAACGCGGCGATCAAGGACCTGATGCAGACCTACGTGAAGTATCCTCCGCGGAAGATTCAGAGCGAAACCTATGCGGGGCCGATCACGATCCAGCAGTATGAGAGATTCAGTTTCTTCAGGGATCAACTTGCCAAGGACGGCTTCCACATCGGCTTGCCCACGGGGAACTAGATCGCGCGCACCGGACGGCTCCGAAGTCTTCGGGGCCGTTCGGTTCTTTACTCTCGCAAGAGAATAGGGAAAGAATCCATGAGAGGAATTCGGGTCGATCGGCGCTCGATCCTGGCAGGGCTGCTCGTGTCGGCAGCTGCGACACCGTTGACCGGTGGAGCGCTGGCGCAGGGAAATCCCCTCCCGTCGTGGAATGAAGGCCTCTCGAAAAAGTCGATCCTGGATTTCGTTTCTGCCGTTACGAAAGAAGGGGCGCCGGACTTTGTGCCGGCGCCAGAACGCATTGCGACATTCGACAACGACGGCACGCTCTGGTGCGAGCAGCCGATGTATGTCCAGCTCGCATTTGCGTTGGATCGGGTGAAGGCGCTTTCCGGCAAGCATCCAGAATGGAGGCGCAAGCAGCCTTTCCAGGCCGTTCTCGACAACGATCTCGCGTCCCTTGCCAAGGCTGGCGAGAAGGGCCTGGTCGAGCTCGTCATGGCAACACATGCCGGCATGACGACGGCAGATTTCGAGAAAATCGCCGGCGATTGGATCGCGAGCGCGCGTCATCCGAAATTCGACAAGCCGTACACCGACCTAGTTTACCAGCCGATGCTGGAATTGCTTGCCTATCTGCGGAGCAACGGCTTCAAAACCTTCATCGTGTCTGGTGGTGGCATCGATTTCATGCGTCCCTGGAGTGAACGGGTTTACGGAATACCACCCGAGCAGGTCGTCGGATCGAGCATCAAGACCCAATTCAAGATCGATAACGGTGTGGCGCAATTGATCCGCCTGCCTGCCATCGATTTCGTCGACGACGGGCCTGGCAAGCCGGTCGGCATCAACTCACATATCGGCCGCCGGCCGATTGCTGCCTTCGGCAACTCCGATGGCGACTTCCAGATGCTGCAATGGGCGACGCTGTCACCGGGCAAGCGTTTCGGCCTGATCGTGCATCACACCGATGCTGCACGCGAGTATGCGTATGATCGGAAGTCGCCGTTCGGAAAACTCGATAAGGCGCTCGACGCGGCGGACTCCAATGGTTGGATCATGGTTAGCATGAAGGACGATTGGAAGCGCATTTTTGGCTTCCAGTAGCGCGCTGAGCGGCCTTTGTGCAGAACACAGACTGCAAGGAAGACAAGAGATTGTGATGGCAACGTCCCGCACGCAGGGCTTTTGGGACTATTGCCCGTAGCGGATGAGACGAAATTCGAACGGCGACGATCGGCTTCTTCAACTTCAGTCCGGTTGGCTTGAGGTGTGAGCAGCCGTACGCTCGGGATTTATTAATTGGCGACGAGCCGCTGAAGAAGATGGCAGACTCCAGGAGTCGGCTGGGTGGTCTGAGTGAGCCGCTGCAAAGACTAATAGTGGAAGCGCCTCGATACACCATGAGCTTTCGTCTCACCTTGACCGCTTGTGTTATGGCGATGATCGGCGCGCTGGCCGCACTGCTGCTTTTCGTACAAGTCAGGACGCTCGATTTAGTCACGGAGGATGCTGCGACCTCTACGATGGATGCAGCGAGCCGAAGTTCAGTGTCCTTCTTGCAGCTTCAGATCGAAATGCTCTCCCGCATGGCTCGAGCCCTGGCCTTCAGTCCGGCCTTGATGGAGTCGGCTACTCCGAGCGAGTCGAGTCCAGCCGCCGGTCTGATCAAGGGAAACCTCGCGCAATGGCCGGCGTTGGATAGCATTTATGTCGGTTACGACAATGGCCATTGGTTGCAGGTACAGCGTCTCGACGGACTCGCAGGCAGCCAGCGCGATCGCGTGGGAGGACCGCCCGAGGCGGCCTTTGCGATCACCACGACCCAATGGCTCGATGGCAAAGAATTGCCGACCCGCCGCGTGTTTCAGGACAAGTCCGGTAACCAGATCGGACAAGTGGAGATCCAGCCGCGTGGCTACGATGCGCGTCAACGCAGCTGGTACATCGATGCTCGCAGATCGGGTCAGCTGGTGACCTCTGCGCCGTACCTGTCGTTTAACCTCAACGTCCCTATGATAACATTCAGCACGCCGGTCGATGGCACAACGCAAGGAGTCGTCGGTATCGACCTCAAGCTCGACAGCTACAGCAGATCGGCGCCCACCATGAAGTTGGGCGAGAGCGGCTACCAGGTCATGTTTGACAGCCATAACGTCTTGATAGCCCACCCCAAATATGCGTCGCTGTTCGACCGGACTTCTGCGGATCCAGTGGCTCCTCGGCTTCCCAGTGTGTACGATTTGCAGGACACCCTGGAAGGAGAGATCATCGCCGGTTGGAATAAATCCAGTCCCTACTGGCGCAAACAGAGCTGGAAGGGCAGGGAGTATTTCGCCCGTATTGAGACGATCGCACTCAGCCCCTCGGTTACGGCAAATGTTCTCCTCGTGGCGCCCCAAGACCAATTCGCAAAGGAGATTCGTGCGCTTAATCGCAAGGCGCAGATATGGGCAATAATGGCTTGTCTCGTTTTCATTCCAGCAGCTTGGATATTTGGTACACGAATGTCGAAGACGATTGGAGCCATCACGGCTGAGGCGGATCGTTTGCAAGCGATGGCTCCTCCGCCGGCGGCGGCGATCGGTTCGTTCATCTCTGAGCTCGGTACCTTGGGCGAGACGATCCACAAGGCGCAACGCGCGATCTGGTCGTTTTCTCGGCTCGCGCCTCGCGAGATCGTGCGGGGCGTGCTCGACAATTCCATATCGACAGAACTCGGCGGTACACGGCGCGAGATCACGGCACTGTTCACCGACGTGCGAGGCTTCACCTCAATCGCGGAAAACGCGGATCCTGATGTCCTGATGCAGCAGACGTCACGCTATTTCACGGCGCTAACAGACGTCATCATGGCGCACGGCGGTACGGTCGACAAGTTCATTGGAGACGCCGTGATGGCATTCTGGAATGCGCCCAATCCGCAAAGTGACCATTGCGAGCGCGCATGCCGCGCCGCGTTGCGGGCGAAGGCGGCTAATGAAGAGATCAATCTCCTGTTTGAGGCAGAGGGCTTGCCCCCATTCTACACGCGTTTTGGCATCCATGTCGGCGAAGCCGTGATCGGCAATCTGGGTTCATCGGAGCGCATGAACTACACGGCGCTGGGAAACGTCGTAAATCTTGCTGCTCGATTGGAGGGGCTGAATAAGCAGTATGACACCCAAATTCTCATCAGCGAGGCGGTCTACGCGCGTATCAAACGTCGTTTTGATTGCCGATTCGTGGACACGGTTACCGCGAAAGGGATGACGGTCGCAACCCGTGTCTATGAGGTGATAAGTGAGTCCCGTGACGGTACAACCGGATCTGGTGGTCCGGTTGCGAGTTGAGCAGGTGCCCGCTGTGCCGTCGCGCCTCGGGCAGCTGCGGCAGGATTGCATGGAGATCGCCTGGGGCACCGCTCGCAATTTGCCCAAGCGTCGCTACTCGGATGTCTTCTCTCAAGGGGCGAGCGGACGGGGCAGGGCGGGCTGCACGTCGGCTCGTGACCACCCACAACGGCCAGCGCGGCTCCTGCTCCGCGTTTCGCGAAAAGACTGGTCGGCGTCCAGGCAGAGCGGTACCGGGGCGATCTACCTCTCGCCAGTCGCTTGATGGCATTCTTGTCGATGACGGGCTATTCGCGGAACAGGCTTTGTCGGTAGGCGAAAACCCGTGTTCCGCCGGTAGCTCAAATGGTGGGTCCTGGTCCAGGAAGGTCGAAAATGCATTATCTTTCAATAGGGATTGACTGACACTCTCTCCGCCAGCCTTCACAATTGTCCAGCCCAGATGGGTAACGCATCGTACCTAAGAGATGGGTGACAACCTCGTGCCGAACGGGTTGTCGAGGGGCTGCAGGGTCTTCTGCTCCAGGTCGAAATATCCAAGATCATAGTGCATGAAGCTGACGAGCCAAATGCCCTCGTCGACCTCCTTGATGCCGAGCTTCTGGCCGGCCAACACCAGGGAGATATTGATTCTCTTGCGGTGGAGGCAGAGGCGCCCGCAGGAGGTGACGACGACGTCGCGATCGTGAAAGGGATAGGCCAGTTTCGGCAAATCCTCGTAGTGGAGGGCCGAACGAAGTTCGCGCAAGGCTGTCGCGCCGAAGCCCGCGGGGCGGAGGCGGACTCGTTGCCGTTTGCTTTGGTTCAGCAAGCCGGGACGAACTTTTTTTCAAGGTCTACGCTCCGACGCCGCCAGCATTCCCTGGACGGAATGCCGATGCCATCCTCTGCCGATGATCCATCGGACGCCGCACGAGCGTTCAGCACCGACCTGACGGGAAGCCGACACGCGTCGGATTACACTCCGGCGGCTTGTCCAACGAGCTGCCAAACCATCTACTCGTCAACGAGCCGTCATTGTCGATCCAGGGGATCGGTGGCAATTGCGGCAGGTAGGATGCATACGGCATGACCTTCGCGAGCGTCACTCTGCCCGGAAATTGTGTGAGGAATGCCTTGTTCATTCCGCCGTCCAGTCCGCTGTATATCGGGGCAGCCGGCAAATTGTCTTCAAGCAATCGCGCGTATTCGAGCTCGTCGGAGCGCCTCTTCTCCAGCGCTCGCCGCGCGATTTCCGGGTTGACGACGAAGGGGGGACATTTTTCGGTAGGGTTGAACACTGGAGGCGACGGCGAATTCGGGGGAGGTTGCGCATCGAACACATAGCGGCGGTCGCACACATCCACCCTTGGTTCGAGTCGCGTCGTCTCGAAATGATCGTTGCCGATCTTGAGCATTTTCCAGAAGGCCAGGTTGGGACTATTTCGATGCCGCGCCAGGTTTGCCGGCGTCAGGCGGAACGGATAGGCCTGGACCTGGAACGACGGCCGGCCGCCGAGGAATGAGTCGCGTGCCAGCGAATAGATTTCGCTTATTTGTTCGTCGGTCATGGCATAGCAACCGCTCGACCAGCAGTCGCCGTGGATCATGAGGAAGCTGCCGTTGCGCTTGTTCGCCTTGTCGAACGTGTTGGGGAAGCCGAGGTTGATCGAAAGATGAAAGTTGGAGTTGGGATTCATCAGCTCAGGTGTAATCGTATAGAACCCTTCCGGAGCCTGTCGGTCGCCCTCGTACAATTTCGGCCCGAGATCGCCCGACCACCGACAGATCGGATAGGTCTTGAAGCTCTGGAAACGGCCGGTCGCGTCCTGCTTCCAGACCTCGAGCTCGGCCTCCTCCTTGAACAGGCGCACGACGATCGGTGAATATTTCGGCATCTTCTTCTGTTCGAGCAGCGAGAGCAGCTCAGCGGGTAGTTCCCTCGCTGCCTTGGCTGGCAACGGCTTGCTGCTTTCGCCAAGACAAATGACCGGCGTCAAGGCAGTGGCAAAAGCCGCCGCCAGCACAAATACACGTCGGACGATGGCGCGGATCACTGCTGTGCCTCCAGCCCTTCCGACCGCACGCCGCTACGTCTCGAACCCGACGAACACCGTCGCTTCCTCGACGGACTTCCGATCCGACACCACCGCATTCGCCGGAAAAGTTTCATCCGGCCATCCCAGCGCGATGCTTTTCATGATGACTTGATCGTCGGCTATGCCCGCGTGCTCGCGCACCACGGGGGATTGCATGATGCCCTGGCTGTTGATCACGGCGCCGAGCCCGCGGGACCATGCGGCATTGACCAGGGCGGTCGCCACGGCGCCGCAGTCGAAGGGCGTATCGTCGCTACCGTCAAGCACGCGATCATAGGTGATGATCACGCAGACGGGCGCGTCGAACTGGCGGAAGCCGCGCAGCACCCAGTCCTGGCGTTTTTCCGTGTTGTCGCGCTCGATTCCCATTGCGGAGAATAATTGCTTGGCGACGCCGACCTGCCTGTCACGGTGCTTGCCTGCAAAGGCCTGGCCCGTGCGGAACTCGCGCGACTGCGGGATGCCCGCCACCATCCGTTCGGTGTTGCCGGCGCGGATCCGATCCAGCGGTTCGCCGCTGATGACATAGAAATTCCAGGGCTGGGTGTTCATCGACGACGGAGCGCGCATCGCCAAACCAATGATTTCCGCAATCAGCTCCTTGGGTACCGGATCGGGTTTGTAGCCGCGGATACTCCGGCGACCGAGGATGACGTCATCGAACTGCATTTGTGTGGAATTCCCCTGACAAGTTCTGAAACAGTTAGGACTTTCGCGGTTTCGGCACCCTCGCGCAAGCGCCGGCGGCGTGTCGTCAACGGTCCAGCCACGCGGAACACGATCGCACCAATCAGGATTGACTGACGCTCTCTCCGCCATCACGCCTCACCCCACCACCTTCCACCTCCCGTCCCCCGCGCGCTTCAGCGCGGGATCGCTCACCCGCACGTGCTCGGCGAGGAAATCGATGAACGCACGGACGCGCGCGGGCAGGGGGGCGGTGTGGCCGACATAGACGGCGTGGATGTCTTCGCGGTCGCCGGGATTGTAGTTTTGCAGCACCGGCACGAGGCGGCCGGATTCGATGTCGGGGCCGATGTGAAAGACGGCGAGGCGGGCGAGGCCGACGCCGCCCAGCGCCAACCGGCGGGCGACTTCGCCGTCGCTGGCGCGCGCGACCGAGGGCGGCACGGCTTCCTCGGTGCGATCGCCGCGCCGGAATGGCCATCCGCCGCGGATGCGCGGAAAGGTCCAGCCGATGCCGCGGTGATCGGCGAGATCCGCCGGCGTCTTCGGCGTGCCGCAACGGGCGAGATAGTCGGGCGTGCCGACCACGACCATGCGGCTGGTGCCGAGCTTTCGTGCGATGAGTCGCGATGCGCGCAACGGGCCGACCCGGATCGCGACGTCGGCGCGCTCCTGCATCAGGTCGATCGTCGTGTCCGTCAGCACGAGATCGAGCGTGACGTCGGGATGCTCTTTCAGGAAGCGCGGGATCAGCGGCATCAGATGCAGCATTCCGAACGGGATGTTGCTGTTCACCGTGAGGCGGCCGCGCGGCGCCGCGCCGGAGGCTGCCTCGCGTTCGGCCTCCTCCATCTCCGCGAGGATCCGCACGGCGCGCTGGTAGAAAGCCTGGCCTTCTTCGGTCAGGGTCAGCTTGCGCGTGGTGCGGTTGACGAGGCGCGAGCTGAGTCGCGCTTCCAGCCGCGACATCAGCTTGCTCACGCCAGACGGCGTCAGGCGCAGCTTTCGCGCGGCCTGCGTGAATCCGCCGAGATCGACGACGCGGACGAAGACCTCCATCTCGGCGGAGCGGTTGGTGTCGAAGCGGGCCATGTTGAATTCACGTCACAAATGATTGGATTGCGGACATTCTAATGGTTTTGCACGGGCACGGCTATCTGCGTGGCTCGTCTCATTCATCGGAGCCCACGCATGCCTCCCGCCGTCCTCGCGCTCACCGCCGGTGCCTTCGGCATCGGCACCACCGAATTCATCATCATGGGCCTCTTGCTGCAGGTCGCCGCCGACATGCATGTCTCGGTGCCGGTCGCGGGCCTGCTCATCTCCGGTTATGCGCTCGGCGTGTTCGTCGGTGCGCCGGTCCTGACGCTGGCGACGCGGCGGATGCCGCGCAAAACCGTGCTGCTCGCGCTGATGGCGCTCTTCACGCTCGGCAATGCGGCCTGTGCGCTGGCGCCGAACTACGAATTGCTGATGGCGGCGCGCGTGCTGACCTCGCTTGCCCACGGTACTTTCTTCGGCGTCGGGTCGGTGGTGGCGACGAGCCTCGTCGCAGAGGACAAGCGGGCCTCCGCGATTTCCACCATGTTCATCGGCCTCACGGTCGCGACGCTGCTGGGCGTGCCCTTCGGCGCCTGGTTCGGCCTGATGCTCGGCTGGCGCGCGGCGTTCTGGGCCGTGACGGTTATCGGCGTGATCGCCTTTGCCGTGGTCGCAGCCCTCGTGCCCGGCCATGTCGGCAACGGCGACAAGCCGGTCTCGCTTGCCGAGGAAGTATCGGTGCTCGGCCGCCCGCAAGTGTTGCTCGGCCTTGCCATGACCGTGTTCGGCTTTGCCGGCCTGTTCGTCGTCTTCACTTACATCCAACCGATCCTGACGCGCTTCACCGGCTTTTCGGAAGCAGCGGTGTCGCCGATCCTGCTGGTGTTCGGCGTCGGGCTCGCGATCGGCAACGTTGCCGGCGGCAAGCTCGCCGACCGGGGCCTCGCCGGCGCGTTGATCGGAACGCTCGCCGCGCTCGCCATCGTGCTGCTTGGCCTTGCCGCCGTGCTGTCGGTCAAGATCCCCGCGATCGCGCTGATCCTGCTGCTGGGTATCGCGGCCTTTGCGACCGTCGCCCCGCTCCAGCTTCGCGTGCTGGAAGCGGCCGGCCCCAGCGGCCGGACGCTCGCCTCCAGCCTCAACATCGCCGCGTTCAATCTCGGTAACGCGCTCGGCGCCTGGGCCGGCGGCGTCGCCATCGACCGCGGGCTCGGCCTCTCGGCGCTGCCTCTGGTCGCAGCCGGCATCACCGCTGTCGGTCTGGTGCTGGCGCTGTGGAGCCTGCGGCTCGACCGCGCGCCGGCGACCGTCGCGGCCTGCCCCGCGGAATAGCGCAAGCGGCGCGATCGCGGACAATTCGCCGCGTCGCGCCGTTGGCCCATGCAGAAAACGCACCTGTACACATCCATTCGCCATCCGTAACTTCCTCGGCGCAATTTCAGGAGATGCGACGTGGCGAAGACGACGGCCAAGAAGACTGCCAAGAAGACTGCCAAGAAGACTGCCAAGAAGACTGCCAAGAAGACTGCCAAGAAGAAGACTGCTTCGAAGAAGCCGGCGAAAACCTCGAGCAAGACCAGCGCAAGCCGCAAGGCCGTCGTTGCGAAGAAGGCGAAGAAGGCTGCGCAGCTCAAGCCGGCTTCATCGCGCCGCCCCAAGGGACCGGCCTGGCAATGGTCCGCGGTGGAGACCGCGGCTGCAATCCGCTCCGGCGCGATCTCCGCCGTCGAGACCGTCGAAGCGCATCTCGAACGGATGCGCGCCGTCAATCCGAAGCTGAACGCCGTCGTCGTCGATCTCTCGGAGGAGGCGTTGAAGGCCGCGCATGCCGCGGACAAGCAGCGCGCCAAGGGCGGCGAGCTCGGCCTTCTGCACGGCGTGCCTGTGACCATCAAGGAAAACGTCGACTACGAGGGCCGGTCGAATTTCAACGGCGTGCCAGCCAACAAGGACCTGGTCGCGCCGTCGGATGCGCCCGTGGTGCGCAACCTGAAGAAGGCCGGTGCGATCGTCATCGGGCTCACCAACACGCCGGAATTCTCTTTCCGTGGTTTTACCGACAATCCCCTGCACGGTCTGACGCTCAATCCCTGGGATCCAGATATCACCTGCGGCGGCTCGTCGGGCGGTGCGGGTTCGGCGGTCGCCGCCGGCATCGGCACCATCGCCCATGGCAATGACATCGGCGGCTCGCTGCGCTGGCCCGCGCATTGCAACGGTGTCGCCACCATCAAGTCGACGCAGGGACGTATCCCCGCGTTCAACGCAAGCGCAACGGCCGAGCGACCGATGCTGGCGCATCTGATGTCGGCGCAGGGGCCGCTCGCGCGCCATGTCGCGGACGTTCGCCTTGCGCTCGAGGTGATGAGCCGGCGTGATCCGCGCGATCCCTGGTGGGTGCCGGCGCCGCTGGTCGGCGAGAGGCCGAAGGGGCCGATCAAGGTGGCGCTGGCCAAGATCCCCGAGGACATGGAGGTCGACCCCTCCGTACGCGCGGCGCTGCGCCAGGCCGCCGATCATCTCGAACGTTCCGGCTACCGCGTCAGCGAGGTCGAGGTGCCCGACATCAACGGCGTCTGGCAGACCTGGTGCGACATCATCACCAACGAGACCGTGGTGATGCAGGAGGCGGGCATGTTGAAGGTCACCTCCGAGGATTTCCACAAGGCCTGGGGCGGCATGAAGGCCAAGGCCAATGTGCTCGACCTCAAGGCCTGGATGCAGGCGACCGCCGCCCGCAACGGCCACATCCGCGCCTGGCAATTGTTCTTCGAGGAATATCCGGTCGTGCTGGCGCCGACCACGGTGAAGCCGACGCCGGGCCCGCGCGAGGATACCGTCAGCCCCGAGCGCGTGCGCGAGATCTTCTGGGGCGAGATCCGCTTCATCTCCGCGATCAACGTGCCGGGCCTGCCCGGCGCCGTGGTGCCGGTGGCCGTGCACGATGGTAAGCCGATCGGCGTGCAGCTCATTGCCGGGCGCTATCGCGAGGACCTCGCGCTCGACGCAGCCGCCGCGATCGAGAAGCGCGCCGGCGTGCTCGCGCATCGGCTGTGGGAGAGCATGGCCTAGTCCAAGCCAGCTGTCGTCGCATTGACAGTCTCACCCTCTCCCCTTGTGGGCCTGTTGCGTAATCCGCCAGTTGTGATTCCCTAGGGCAAAGCCTTGGAGGTATCGATGGCGGTGAAGCGGACAGGACAGCCGAGCTTTGTGGAAGCGCTGATGCCGAAGGGCGCCGGCGCCAATGCGGCGCTGGATCGGTTGGCTGGCCTGGTCAAGTGGTAC